>NZ_JBRCHD010000016.1:0-155261 GCF_053489755.1 Rhodoflexus sp. | reverse complement strand
TAGTCGTCTTAAAAGGCGCTAAACTTTTGGCTTTTTTTTCAAGTAATTATACACCGTTACGTGACTTATCTTGAATATCCTGCCTGTAGCACGATAGCTATTGCGTTCTTCATAGGTACGTGCCACAGCCTCTCTATCTATAGCTTTTTTCCGATAAAGCACCCGATAAACTTTACAATCTTTGCAATAATAAGTGGGGGTTGCCACTCTTATTTTTGCCATTCAAAACCAAATTACTACTTCCACATTTACTGCAAGTATGAGCGGTTATTATCATCTTTTGTAACTATTTAGGATGGTAAAGATGTTTTTATTTTTTCTTTTGCAAAAATTCATAGAATCAGTTAATTTCTGACACTACCCATTTTAGTATAACATGTGCTAAAGTAACACGGACTTTAGTCTGTGATTTGTTAATCACTTGATAATCAGATATCTACAGAATGCGAGTTATGCGATTAGGTCTTTGAAAAGTCTTATTTGAGAGAGGGATGGGAAAGTTTTAGCTTGGGGTAGGGTATCAAAATTAAGTGTAAGCAATCAGTCCGCTGAACAGGTTGACGAACATACCTATTTGCGACCGATGCTGCGCCGCGTGTAGTCAATATCGGCTTGAAAAGACAGCAAACCAAAGACGGTCTCTATACTATATAAGCCTTCTTTGTTTGAGATAGTGTTTTTGTGCTGCATGCAAGGCAACAAAGCGTTCATCAAAAGGCAGACGTTGCACGCCGCTGCGGAAAATAAGTACGCAGTTTACGATGGACGATGAGAGCGCTGTGCCATCAGCAGCTGAAAATCTGTATTAATTTGTGTGCTGTAAAGGTTAGCGCAAGCAAAAATGACTTCTTTGAAAAGTGCAAATCCGAAGTTAGCCGTTTTTCGCTAATCCTTACTTTTTTCCTCTCTTGATTCGTAAGTAACTGATTATCAATTTATTCGCAAATAACCCGCGTTAAAATTAATATAATCAATTCACATTTCGTATAAGAGGCTGTCTAAAAAGGCTGAATGTAGCACAGGGTTTAGTCTGTAACCGTCTGATTATCAAGTATTTCAACGATCACAGACTAAAGTCTATGTTACTTTTTGGACAGCCTCTTTTGTATGAAATACAAAGGGCTTAGAACTTCAAGCCGGGGAAGAAAGCATTTTCTGCCAACTCTTCCTCGATGCGGAGCAGTTGGTTGTACTTTGCCATGCGGTCGGAGCGCGATGCAGAACCTGTCTTGATTTGCCCCGTATTCAGCGCTACTGCCAGATCTGCAATGGTGCTGTCTTCTGTTTCACCGGAGCGATGCGACATTATATTGGTATAACTATGGCGCTTGGCCAGATTTACCGTAGCGATTGTTTCAGTCAGCGAGCCGATCTGGTTTACCTTAATTAGGATGGAATTGCCGATTCCTTTGTCAATGCCCTCTTGCAAACGGTTTACGTTGGTAACAAACAAGTCGTCGCCTACTAATTGGACGCTGTTGCCCGAAAGGTCGGTGTGCATTTTCCAGCCGCTCCAGTCGTCCTCTGCCATGCCGTCTTCGATCGAGCGGATCGGATATTTCTTCACCCAGTCGTTCCAATACTCCGCCATTTGTGCGCTGGTAAGTTGTTCGCCTGTTGATTTTTTGAAATGATAGATGCCTTTTTCTGCATCGTAGAACTCTGAAGCAGCGGCATCTATCGCAATCATAATATCTTCGCCGGGGCGATAGCCGGCTTTTTCAATAGCCTGTAATACAACCTCAATAGCTTCTACGTTCGACTTGATATTGGGGGCAAAGCCGCCCTCATCGCCAACGTTGGTAGAGTAGCCTTTGCCTTTCAATACTGTTTTCAGGTGGTGGAATACTTCTGTTCCTGCCTGCAAAGCGCGGGAGAAAGTATCGAACTTGAGCGGCATAATCATAAATTCCTGAAAGTCAATGCCGTTGTCTGCATGTGCCCCGCCGTTGAGGATGTTCATCAGTGGAACAGGCAGGGTATTCGCGCTCACGCCGCCCACATAGCGATACAGCGGCAAGCGAGCAGACTTGGCAGCAGCTTTGGCAACTGCCAGAGAAACACCCAGAATAGCATTTGCACCCAGACGACTCTTGTTGTGCGTGCCGTCCAGATCTATTAGGATTTTATCTATCAGATTTTGCTCGAATACGGAGATGCCATAGAGTTCATCGGCAATAGTATCGTTCACATTGGCTACTGCCTTGAGTACACCTTTGCCGAGGTAGGTGTTTTTATCTCCATCGCGGAGTTCTACGGCTTCATGAGTACCTGTAGAGGCGCCTGAGGGGACAGCTGCACGCCCCATGTGTCCATCACTGGTGTAAACATCTACCTCTACAGTAGGGTTGCCGCGCGAGTCAAGAATCTGGCGGGCTACAACATTTTCAATAACTGACATAACAGATTGAGGATTTGATAAAACCGTGTAAATATAACAGGATTTTTTTAGCTGATCGGCAAATGGTTGATTAATGCCGCTATTTCTGTCTGAATGGCCTGCTGCTTGTCGTCGGTGTACCATTTGTGCAGGTTTTCTGCATATTCTTGGAACGGAATATTTGCCTTGCGCCATGCCATTACTTTTTGTTGTGCTTCTGCTGGGCGCGGGCCCCATGTGCCAGTTACCCTAAAATCTTCGTCCAGTTGAATCAATACAGGGATCGAGCGGCTGCCATTGGTTAGGTGTGCATCCATCAACTCTGGGTGCTGATCGCGATACACAATGCGCAGATTGATCTTCCCACCAGAGAGTGCTGCAATCGCATGAAATACAGGAAGCGACTGAGCGGCATCGCCGCACCAATTTTCGCTGATAATCAACCAGTATATTTTTTTAGACAGGTTAGCGATTGTGTTTTGCAATGCTTCACTTATCTTCAGTTGTTTGCCGATGCGTTTCATGCGCTGCAAGTTGAGCGGTACATAGGGGAGGTATCCTGTTTTGGGTTCGATTTGCGCCTCTTTTTCCGCTTGTTGCAAATACTCGGCATAGCTTACGCCTATTTCAAAGTAGTGCCTGTAGTTCATAGCGTGGAATAGATTAGGATCGAAATGAATAAAAAAACCCGACTCTTAGAGGCCGGGTTTTCTATGAGTAGAAGTGAAATTATTTATTTTCTTCTTTGCGAGTCATGTCCTCTTTCAACTGAGAAAGCGCTTCCAAGTCGCCCAGTGTAGCACGGCCTTCGTCTTGTTTGGGAACGTAATCGTCGCCTTCGCTGTCTTTCTTAGACTTCTTAGCAGGTTTTACGTCGCCTTTGTTTTCTTTGTATGCAGCTGTATGCGAAAGTACAATGCGCTTCTCTTCTTTGGAGAATTCAAGCACTTTAAAGTCGAGACTTTCACCTATCTCAGCTTTAGAACCGTCTTCTTTGGTCAAGTTTTTCAGCGCACAAGTCCCTTCCAGACCGTATGGAAGTTCTAAGATGGCATTTTTATCATTCTTGCTAATGATGGTGCATCGGTGGATAGAGCCGGGAACAAAGATTGTCTCAAAAGTATCCCAAGGATTCTCTTCCAGTTGCTTATGACCCAGTGCCAAGCGACGCTGTTCAACATCCAATTCAAGTACCTGTACTTCTAACTTCTCACCTACTTTGATAAACTCTGAAGGGTGTTTTACCTTCTTTGTCCAAGACAGATCAGAAACGTGTACCAGACCATCAATGCCTTCCTCCAGTTCGAGGAACAGACCGAAGTTGGTCAGATTGCGCACAGTGCCTATATGGCGGCTGCCGATTGCATATTTGGTAGTGATGTCAGCTTTTGTCCATGGATCTTCGGTGAGTTGCTTCACACCCAGCGACATTTTGCGCTCTTCGCGGTCGAGTGTCAGTACAACAGCTTCCAGTTCGTCGCCAACTTTGATAAAGTCCTGAGGATTGCGTAAATGCTGCGACCATGACATTTCAGAAACGTGAATCAGACCTTCTACACCCGGCATGATTTCAAGGAATGCACCATAGTCAGCTACGTTTACAATCTTGCCTTTTACGCGCGATCCAATCTGAATGTCAGCAGGAAGGCTATCCCAAGGATGAGGGATTAGTTGCTTCATGCCCAAAGAGATGCGCTTTTTGTCTTCGTCGAAGTCAAGAACTACAACATTTACCTTCTGGTCTAAGCTCAGTACTTCTTCGGGGTGGTTGATGCGTCCCCATGAAATATCAGTGATGTGTAGCAGGCCGTCAACACCGCCCAGATCAATAAACACTCCAAAATTAGTCATGTTCTTAATCACGCCCTCAAGCACCTGACCTTTATCAAGTTTGTTGAGGATTTCAGCGCGCTGAGATTCCAGATCTTTCTCGATGAGGACTTTGTGAGAGACAACTACGTTATCGTTTGCATAGTTGATTTTCACCACCTTAACTTCCATCTGCTTGCCTACATAGATGTCGAAGTCGCGGATAGGCTTTACATCAATCTGTGAACCGGGCAAGAATGCTTCTACACCAAAAATATCTACAATCAGACCGCCTTTGGTGCGGCGTTTCACCAGACCTTCGATAACCAAATCATTTTGGAATGCATGCTCAATGTTTTCCCAAGCCTTAACAATTTTTGCTTTTTTGCGGGAAAGGATGAGTTGTCCGTTGGTATCTTCAGGGTTTTCAACATACACGTCGATAACGTCGCCAACGTTCAGGTTTGTCAAATCGCGGAACTCTGACAGCGGTACCAGACCGTCTGACTTGAAACCGATGTTCAATACTACGTCGCGATCTGTGATACTTACCACCGTACCACTCACTACTTCGTTCTGCTTCACTTCGGAGAGGGTGCCGGCATAAAGTTCTGCCAAACGCTTTTTTTCATCTTTGGAATAACCGCCACCTAATTTGTCGGACGCGAAACTGTCCCAGTCAAACTCAGCTAATAGATCTTTGCTCATTGAATTTTTTGTGCACCTGTCAATACACCTATGTTTTGGTGCCTCAAACACAGGCATTTTAGTTAAACATATGCGGACGAATCCGACCTTTCACCTGAAAGGTCTGCAAATATAGAACATTTGCTCCTAACAGCAATAAAACCTTGCAATTATGATAAAAAGCGATTATTTTTCAGCTATGAAAAAATTTTGCATACTGACCTTACTTTTTTGCAGCTGCTTTATGATGCACGCTTATGCACAAATACCTGATGATCACCCGATTCATCTGTTCAAGACCTATATCACGGGTGATTTTGACAACCAGCGGCAAATAGACGAACAACTGAAAGCAGGCAAGCAAATCCATCCGTATGCCAAGCATGTCAATCGAGTGGCACACGATAAAATTGACAACCTACCCGCCGAACTGAACGGATTTTTCCTGCTCGAAGAGAGCTATTACAAGTATGGGGAAGGCGATACGATTGTCAAACCTTACTTGTTTTTCTTTGAGGCGCTGCCCGAAGGCAAAGTCAAGTTGTATTCTATGCAATTACCAAAGGATATTGCGCCCAAAGATATTAGGAATGATAATCCGACTTTGCGCTTTGATTACCATGCGCTGAAGCCTTCGCCTACTTTTCAGCCTGCGGTGTACACGCAGACCGAGCGCGGTTTCTACATTAAAGCGCCGAATGAGTTTCCGGGCGGAGTATTTACACTGGAAGAAACTATTGGCAAAGACAGGCTTGAGGTGATGGAGCTACTCATCCGCGATGGTAAACAAGTTACACCTTACGATACTCCGATTATTTATGACCGCTTAGGCGATCAAAGATAAAAAGCGTTTAGCACTATTTCATGTGTTGCTTGCCGAGTTGCTTGATTGTTTCTGCGTTTACCTCGTCGAAGGTGAGTATTTGTTTTCCTTTGTGTTCTACGATGAAATCATCGGCTGCCTGACGCGTAGCAAGTGGGATAAGATCATGCCCCATTGGCCCAATTACGTCGCTGCCGATGACGTAGAAAGCCTTTCTGCCATCAATATATTCCTGATCGTAATAATCGGTAACAAAAACGCTATCCGTTGCGGCAAGCCCTTGTGCTTGGCTGTTAATGAAAAGGCAGCGCGGCGAGCAATAGTATTTTGTTGCAGACTGCCCTGTTATCTTACCCCGCCAAGCCTGAAACTCCTCGGTTGGCATTCCACATTGGACACAACGCGTGTTTTCAGCGCTGTTATCGTCGCTTTTTTGGCTACTGCAAGCGCTTATCAACAAAAAAATGATTGTAAATAGAAAATATTTACTGCTTTTCATGCTATTTTTTTGACAGTTGATTAATCATAACTCGCACTTGTGGTTCACCAACCCATCCGACAATGCGACGGGCGACCTTGCCCTCGGTATCTATAAAATAGTTGGTGGGCAATTCTTCCACACCGTATTGTTTTGAAATTTTACCCTCTGTATCGAGCAGCATGGGGAAAGTAGCTTTGAATCTTCTATGGAATTCTTCGGAAGCCTCTCGCGGCTGCGATACGTTGATTGCAAGCAACTCAAAATTATCGCCGTGCAGTTTTTGGTAGTATTCCTGCGTTTCTGGAAATTCCTTTTTGCAGGCAGGGCACCAGTCTGCCCAGAAATATAGCATCACAACTTTGCCCTTGAAATCACTCAACTTGTGGACGTTTCCCTGCAAGTCGGTTGTTTCAAAATCAGGAGCGATGCTACCCTTTGCAATACCTTTTTTATTGTTGCTTTGGCAATGCGTAAAAACAAGGAGCAACAAGAGATAACCTAGGCTACGAAACATATTCATGTTGCAAAATTAACCTCCATAGGGCTATATTTGTTCAACTTTAGTTACAAGTAGCCCCTGATGTATATCCGAATTATTTATTTTTTCGTACTGTTTGCCGTAAGTATCTCTGTGCCTGTAGTGGCGCAATCCGTGCAGTTAGCCACACCTCGCGAGGCTGTTGAGACGCACCTTAAGAACCTTGGCTTTGGCGAAACCAGACGCGGGAAAAACTTTGCCAAGTCTGCTGCAGCACCATTTAATCACCCTGCCTTGCGTCTGGAAATCAGCGAGAAGGAGCGCATCAAACGCGCACAGATGCTCAAGGAAATCTACGAAGGACTGGGCAAGTACATCAACTTTGCAACCATTCCCGACCGCCCCGACTACAAGGATACGACCATGCTTAACCCTAATACATATTTCTTGTTTAGCTATTTGGGCTATTCGGTGTATCTGGAAAAAGTGGGCAACAACTGGTACTACTCTAAGGAAACCATTCAAAGCATCCCCGACTTGTACCAGTTGGTTTTTATTATTGACACCAGAGAGTTGTTAGGCATTGATTTATTCAATCCGCCACAAACTTTTTTGCTACTTACTGCTTGGCAATGGGTAGGGCTGGTGATTTTACTATCCTTGGTTTTTATTTTGTACAGGATAGCTACTGCGCTGCTGATTCGCGTACCGGTGGCGATGCTTACGCGTCGAGATCAGGCTGATTTTGCAGATGCCTACCTCACCCCAGTAGCCAAGCCGCTGATTATGGCCTCGATCCTGTTCGTGCTTAATACATTGCTGCCGATTTTGCAGCTCCCGATAGCATATATGCGCTATGTGTATCCGACGCTGACAGTTATCTGGGTTATTCAGTTTGCTACGGTGATTTATCGCTCGTTGAAACTGGGGGGCTATTACGTCGAAAAGTTGTATCGAAGCAAAGGCTGGAACTACAACGAACAACTGATCCTACTTTTCAAGCGCATTTTACGGGTACTGATCGTTTTTATAACGGCAGTTTATTTGCTGCAATATATTTTCGATTTGAATGTGGCTGGTGTTATTGCCGGTCTTTCTATTGGTGGTTTGGCAGTGGCCTTAGCTGCACAGGATACCCTGAAAAACCTTTTTGGTTCTGTAATGATATTCTTAGACAAGCCCTTCAAAAACGGTGATTGGATCATCGGCGATCGGTTAGATGGCAGGGTAGAATACATCGGATTCAGAAGTACGCAGATCAGAACCTTTGCCAATTCGGTAACGGTTATTCCCAATGGTAGGCTTGCCGATATGACACTGGAGAATATGGGAATGCGCCAAAAGCACCGTTTCCGCACGATGATAAACATCCGCTATGATACCCCGCCTGATTTGATAGATGCATACATTGAAGGACTTCGCAGTGTTGCTGTGGCTCATCCAAACATAGAGTCTAATGATATACTGATTACGCTGTTTGATTTTGCTGATTCTGCTATCCAAATCCGCTTTCAGGTGTTTATCAGAGTAACAGACATCAGAGAAGAGCTTATGATCCGCGAGCAGATGATTTTCCACATTATTCGCCTAGCGGCAGATATGGGCGTGCAGTTTGCCTTCCCAAGTACAAGCCTTTATGTGGAAAAAATGGCAGCAGATAGCGGCAGTTTATCGCGTAATATATCACCTGAAGAATATCGTCAGATTTCACATAATTACTTAAGTCGTCATTTTCCGCCTACAGAATAAATGGATGCTGGTTTGAAATGCCTTGAAATAAAAGCTATGTAAGTTTTCCTTCTAAAAGATTATAAAAAAGGTGTTTTATTTAACTTTAGGCCTATTTTTAAACAGTCTTCGTTCTTTGTAAGATTATCGTTAATTAATCTTATTCACTTCATATTTGCGTCGCTTGAAAATAAAAATTAACATAATACTTACATTGTACCTTTAGTGTGTTTAGTGCGCAAATAGAATCTTCTTTAATTCGTTAGATTTGCAGTAATTTCTTGCTAATCAATTAAAACGAATCTATGAAGGTTCTTTACTACGTAGCTTTCATCCTTGTAATTTTTTTGTCAAAAAGTATTTTTGGGCAAGATTTGGGAAATCTGAAAAATGAGCAGCCTGTGAAAGTAAGCGGTTCTCTGGGCGGTTCTTTTTTAGGTTATCAGGCAAGTGGGATTGCCAATCGTCGAGATCCCTTTTTCTGGCAACTGAACGGCGCACTTAATATTAGTCTTTATGGTATAGACATTCCGTTATCGGCTACTTTCAGCCAACTCAACCGCCGATTTACACAGCCTTTCAACCAGTTTGGTTTGAGTCCGCGCTACAAATCCTTTACAGCGCATTTGGGCTATCGCAATCTGGAATTTTCACCTTACACGCTTTCGGGCAATGTATTTCTAGGTGCAGGACTTGAGGTTTCTCCTGAAGAGTCGCCCGTAAAAGTAACAGCGTTGTACGGACGCTTTGTACGCGCCATTGCGCAGGGCGGGGTAGAGGGCATTGTGCGCGGTGTGCCTGCCTACGAGCGCTGGGGGCAGGGCGTAAAAATGACACTTGGCAAGCAGGAAAACCGATCGGTTGATTTGATTTATTTTCATGCAAAAGACAACCTAAACTCTGTGCCTGTAACTACGTCTGAAAGTTTAACACCCGTAGAAAACGGCATTTTGGGCTTTCAAGTGCGGCAGCAATTTACCAAACGCTTTAATTTTCGGGCTGAATATGCGCTTAGCGCTTTCACCAACGACATACGATTTGAAAACGATGGTACGAGCTTTTCAGGCATCAACAGACTTGCTGCGGCGCTTTTGTCGCACAAAAATCTAAGCTCACAGGTCAACTCGGCAATCAATGCCGAAACAACTTACGCCGCGGATAAATACCAGTTGCGCCTTCAGTACCGCCGGATAGACCCCGACTACAAAACGCTCGGTTCGGTATTCCTTAACAACGATTTGGAAGATGTGCAGGCTTCGGTCAGTTGGCGCATGTTTGAAAATAAAATCAATGTTTCCGCAGGCGGTGGCTTTCAGCGCAACAACCTCAGCCAACGACTTTCCAATGAAATGACGCGCCTGTCGGGCTCATTCAATATTAGTTATACGCCCAACGAAAAACTGAATCTTTCAGCCAATTACTCCAATTTCAGCTCTGCAACAAGGGTGCTGCTGGCAGCTACGGATTTTAATAATACACAAATTAACCCCGACTCACTCAGCCTTTTGCAGATAACCAATAGTACAGGCATAAGCGCGAATTACAACACAGGCAATGAGCGCAGCCGCCACATCCTGATGAGTAACTTTAATTTTCAGGGTGCAAACGATAACGGCAACTCCCAAACAACTTTTTGGAACTGGCTGAGTTCTTATCAATATACGTTGATGCCAACGGATTTGAGTTTGGGAGTCTCATTCAATGTGAGCCGCAACATCAGTACGGGCTTTGAGAATTTAGTAGCCGGTCCTACACTAACTGCAACCAAAGGCTTGCTCAAGCGAAAAATGCGCTTGAATGCTTCAGGTAGCCTACTCAATTCTTATGCAGGTGGCGAATTGCTAAGCGGAAACCTCAATCTGCGCGGCATGATGAGTTATCGTGTAGCTGCGTCCCATAACATGGGCATTAATGTGATGTACCTCAACCGCAATTCGCAACAGACAAATGCGCCTTCATTCAGCGAGTTGCGCGCAGGGGTAAACTACAACTATACTTTTGGATTTTAAACAAATTTTATAACCATATATGAATCGGTATTTACTGCAAAGGCTGAAGCAACTACTATACCTGACACTGTTCTTGCTGACAGGGCAGCAGGCAGTCAGGGCGCAGACTTTTCCGTTTCGGGTCAATCCGATTGTACAGCCGCCCTATTCTACGCTGTTGAGCGATTATCTGTCCCCATCAAGTGAAAAATTAGTCGTTAATGTTGCTTTTAATGACTTTAATGAGCCTTTGTGGGAGTTTTATTTGCGCGTAAATATTCAGAGTAGCCGCATGAGCTTGCGCACGCGTCCGGATTTTCGCCCCGCAGCGCCTATTACCATTGTGCCGGGCACGCCGCTGCGACTGACCGCTGCCGACCTTTCGCAATACTTAGACCTGAATAACATGCTTGTAAGCGGCATCAGCACGGACGAACTGCGCCGTACCGACCGCCTGCCCGATGGACTTTACAGTTTTTGTTTTGAGGTGATAGACTACCGCAGCAATCAGGTGCTTTCCCGCGCAGGCTGCTATGATGCATGGCTGATGACCATAGACGAGCCTACGCCGCTGTTGCCGGTTTGTGCTTCATCGGTTAAACCACTTGAGCCGCAAAACATTCAGTTTCAATGGCAACTGACCAACGGTACGGCTGCCATTCAGGCAAACACCGAATATGTGCTGAAAGTCTATGAAGTTACCGACCTGCAAACCGATCCGCTGCTGGCAATTAACAACGGTAAAGCCATTCCGATTTTTGAATCCGAGCCTATTGCAGGGCGCACGAGCTATAACTACAACATCAGTGCGCCGCCGCTGGAGCTTTCCAAGCGCTACGTTTGGACAGTGCAGGCAATAGACCGCGATGGGCGCAATGTTTTCAAAAACAACGGCATCAGTCAGGTTTGCTGGTTTCAGTACGGCTACCCGGAGGGTGGCAGAATTGCCTTACAAAAACCTGACAATCAGTATTCTTTCGGGAAAAATGACTTATTGAAATTTTCATGGTCGCTGCCTGATAAGCTCACGCCCGGTCAGTCGGTGCGCTACAAGTTCCGCGCTGTAGAACTCATGCCCGGACAGGATGCCGCCGGTGCCGTGCTTGCAAATCCGGCATGGTTTGAGGAAGAAACCCCCGAAGTGCCAGCAACGGGCAATAGCTGGGAGTATATCCTGCGTGGGCAGCGTCCTGAAGCGGGGCAATCCTATGCATGGCATGTGCTGGCATACAGCGGCGAGCAGGAAGTTGCCAAAAGTAATGCTCTGATTTTCAACGGGCCGCCTGTGCTGGAGAAGTTCATGGCAGGCAAGCACGAGGTAACGGTGCTAAGTACGTCTAATGCCGACCTAAGCAAACTTTCCGGACGCGGCAGCATCAAAATCAATGCACAAGGCGATGCTGAAGCGTTTGACTTTAAAGAAATCAAACTTGAAAATGTGGCAGGGCAAATGGTGTTGGCAACAGGTGAAATTGTTCATCCGCTGCAGTGGGAGCGCATAGAACTGAAGCCTTTACTGGCAGAAAACGGTGCTGCTTATTTCTATCCGAAAAACCTGATACTGACCAAAGACTTCCTGCAATTAGAAGGGGAAACCAAATGGGCGCTTCCGCACGCAGTAATGAGCGGTAAGGCGGCAGAAGTAGTTTTTACCAAAGCCCGTTTTGCTTATGATGACTTCAAACTGCTCGGCAGTACGGCAGCTACCGAAGATAATCGCTTTGAACTGGCAGACCCGTACCGCTTCCGTCTCAATCTGGCTACAACCTCCCGCATAATTGTTAATCAAGATAACCAGTATGAATTGCAGATGGAAGGCGATTTGCTGCTGTCCGATAAGTTTGCCGGACAGAAAAACGAGCCATTATTTGTACATTTTGCACAGGCGGCGCAGTTGTTTTATCTGGAAAGCAACCTCACATTTTCGCAGCTGCTGATAGCTGTACCGGGTACGCTCGTGCAGTTAGTACCGCAAAAATTTGTTGTGGACTTGTCCGAAGAAAAATCGGCAGGTATTCATAGCAGCAATGCCATGTGGAAAGGCATTTATTTTGATAATTACCGCCTGCAAATCCCGCAAAAATTTGATGGCAGCAACCAGTTCTACCTGACAGCCGCCTTTGGCAAAGACCTGCAATCTTCCGCAGAAAGTGGCGCATGGCTGACAGGCGCAGGCCTAACTTTCCGCTACGAGCAGGATATGAGCAGCGAGCCTACAGTATTGTTTAACACTTTTGGCGGTAAGTTGCGCAACCTGAAAATCAACATAGAAGACAACGCCATTACGCAGAGTTTGCTGCGTGGCTTTATCCGCATTCCGTTGGTGGCAGGCGAGCAGGAGCTGGATTACACCGCCGAACTGACTGCGCAGGGTATCCGCCCCGGCAAAATGGAAGAAGACCTCGCAGGGCGCTACTTTGCTTTCAATCCGGAAGGCGGCGACCAGCGCATAGAAATGCAGATTGCCCGCGCTGCCTTTGCAGATAACGAGCGCTTAGACTTGACGGTGGATGCTGAATGGCGCGGTCTGGAACTGACGATGTCAGGCTTACAGGATTTCCGCATTTGGGGCGATGGACAGATTGGCTTTGGTATCCCCAACGGACAAACGCCGTTGACCAATCAGGTAAAAGGCAGGCTGCCTTCGGGTAATGAAATTCGCGCTACGCACATTATGGCGGCTAATATGGCAGGGCAATATGTGTTTGGCATCCGCGCCGAGATTGTAATGATGGCTAATGCCACAGGCAAAGAAGGTGTGCCAACTGCTGATTTTCTGAGCGCAATGGATTTCAAGGATATAATTGCACGCGCCAATACAGGCATATCAGACAATGACCGAGGAAAGGCGCAGGAACCACCTCCGCTCGTATCGGATGCACCGCCGACAGTAGCAGTTAGCAAAGCCGCCATCATGACAAGCAGCGCATCTGTTCCTGCTATATTCAGGGGAGGCAGGTCGTGGGAGGTAAACGAAGAAGGCAGGGTTTCGATGGATTCTATGTATATCCGGGTAGCAGTGCCTATGGTCTTTGCAATAGAGGGTATGCTGAAGTTGTATTACGGTCATCAGGTGTACGGTAATGCTTTCATGGGTGCGCTTGATGGTAGAATGGAGCTGCCTGTTGTCATACAACTCTATGGTTTGGGAATTTTTGGTGCGCAAGATAACTATCCTTTTGGGCTGATTCAGTTTGGAGCGGCGGTTGGCGGCAAAATGGAGTCGCGGGCGGCAGTAGCGCCATTGCTGGATGCAACACTCACCGAGTTTCAGCAAGAGTCGGCGCGAATAGATGCAGCCGATGAGGAGGGAGTAGATCTGACTACCTATGAAATGACGCAGTTTTTACAGGCAGAAGCGGAGGCGATTCTTGCCCGAAGAATCAAAACTGATGACGAGCTGATCTTCATCAAACGCATGGAGCTGTTTTTGGCAAACAAAGACCTGACGAATCGTTTGTCTGAGCATGAGCGTCGCCGATTAGATATGCTGTGGACCAATCTGGTGCGCACCAATGATGACATTGCCTTGCGGGGTGAGTTGGAAATCACCATCAAAGCCTATTTGAAAGCAGGCGCGAAGTCTGTCGCTAATGCGGTAAAAGACGGCGTAGTCAAAGGGGCTAAGTGGATTGCCGGAAAAATATATTTCAGGGTTACAGGCAAGCCGCTGATTACTGTCAAACCTTCTAAAAATGCAGAAGCAACGCTGAGCGCCATTGGGCAGCGGGTAGCGGGAGCGGCAGGTGCAGGTAAAACGCCTGCGCCGCCCGCAAAGCAATCGACAAAGGCTAAGGTAGCCGCAGCGCTTGCCAAAGGCATTCCCATTATCCCCAAAGTACTCTTGTTGACAGGTATGGAAGGCGTATTCTACTTCGGTATGAAGCGCAGCAGTTTTGAAGATATCGGCGAAGATATTAGCATGCACAATCTTACATTCGTTCCAGACCCTGACAATTGGTTTGGGATGATGTTTCGCGCCCAGTTCTCTGATATGCCTTCCACAGGTATGATAGCACAATTTGGCGGCTTGGTAGAATTGGCTATGAATGGCGGAAGATTCGACCGCCCGGCTACTGTCGACTCGCGCTTAGGATATGTGCTTGGAATGAAAGTATTCGGTAAGGTTGGCAACGTCGGGCTGCCGGGCGTGTTTACCTACTCAGTTGCCGCCATCGACGGAAAGGCTGTTCTATCTGTGCCCGATGCGCGTATTCGCTTAGAAGCCAATGCCGTATTTAATGCCCCTGTTGTCTGCGGACAGGCAAGTTTTGCATTTGATTTAAGCCCCGACCACGTCAGGGCAAGAATCGGCAGCCGCGAACGCCCTGTGTACAAGATGCCTATGTGTATCGGTTTCACTTCTATGGGCTTTGTGGACATTAACGAAACCCAGATTGAAGTAGGAGTAGGCTTTAGGGCAGGTATAGATCAACAACTACCATGGATCGGGGTGCGTGAGGTTGCTGCTATCCGACCTTACGTTTCTGCTTATGTACAAGCGCTGGCAAGCAGCAGAGTCATTTTTCAACCTGCATTAGGTTTGGATAATGTCCGCTTGAGTGCCATTGCGCGCGCCGCCGTTGGTATTGAATGGGAGTTGGTAGCTGTTGGCAGAGGAAACGAACGCTTGGTAGATATCATATTTCAAGGCGACTTGATTATGCGATTTGCTAACGAGATCACCCTGAACGGAAGATTACGCGGCAAAGTCAATGTGATTGGCAAGGACTATGACATTGAAACGCAAGAATTTACACATAAGATATAACAGTAGCGATGAGGAAATTTTTGTTTGTCATAGGCTGGCTGCCAATTTTGCCTTTCGCTTTGCAGGCGCAAAATAATCAGGTGATTGCTACACCCGGCAAAAGCGGGATGATTGTTAAATGGTTTCCCGAAACAGTTTATGTTGCGGAAGGCGTGGATGTATATCGCCGCCCTGCCGGAGCTGTGCAGTGGGAAAAACTAACAACAAAACCACTTAAAAAAGGCGATATTCCGCTGCCACAGGAAGCTGTTGTCGCTAATCCAACGCTGGCATCTTATCGCGATCTGGCTGACAAGCTCACTGCCAAAGACCTTAACTCGCTGGCAGGTGCTTTCCTGACCATCCAGTCGGTATTAAGTCCGGATTTTGCCCGCTATCTGGGCAACCAATACACAGATGCATCCGCCGTTGCCGGGCAACGCTACGAGTACCGCGTGGTAAGTACGTCAGGAAAGGAGCTGAAGACCTCACCGGCAGTTGAGATGGGTGGTGAAATATTGGAATTGTCGCCTTCGGTCATTGTGCATGACCTGACCGATACTCGTTTTCAGGTAGCTTGGAAAGAAGAGCCGCTGCGCTTTCTTGGAGTGAATATTTACCGAAGCTCGGTAGTCGAGGGGCGTAAAAAACTCAATGAACTTCCCCTAATGAGCGCGATTGCCAATCCCACAGCAGATGGATCGCCCAAGCAAGGTTTATATGCCGATACCACGCTGCAATATGGCGTTAGCTATGCTTACGAAGTTGTAGGTATTGACTTTTTTGGTAGAGAAACGCAGCCATCAGCTGCGATAGAAGTACGGGCAGAAGATCGGACACCACCGCTCCCTGTGAGTGCCTTGTCTTCACAGGCAGACCCTAAAACCGGTCTGATTGCGCTTCGCTGGAACAGATCGCCTTCGGCAGATGCGGCAGGCTATGACATTTACCGCAGAGGTCGAAAAGAAACAGGAGGCTTTAAAAAAGTTAATGTAACCCTGAAGCAGCCCAGCGATACAGTATTTATTGACGAGCCTCCCGCAGCGGATGTCTGGTTCTACAAGGTTGCTACTTTAGACCGTGCGGGTAATAGCAGAGACTCGGATACTACTTTTGCTATGCTGCCCGACAAGGAGCCGCCCGCAGCTCCGCAAGGGCTGATACTGGAAGCCAAAAGCGGCGAAATGCACCTTAAATGGCAACCAAATACCGAACCTGATTTACTTGGCTATCGCCTGTACAGAACTATTAATGAAAACCGCTCTGAGTCTTTTACGCTGATTCATAATGAGGTGCTTACCGGTACAAGTTATATAGACAAACTACCTGCCGTAGCGCGTAATAAGTTTATTTACAGGCTCATAGCATTGGATTCTTCGGGTAATGAAAGCAAAGGCTCACTGGCAGCCGAAGGCAGAATGCCCGATGTGATAGCGCCTGAACAACCTGTACTGACTGCCGTAAAAGCCAATGCAGACAAAAGCATTACCATCACATGGCTTGCCAATGTGGACAGCGACCTGAAAGGCTATCAACTGTTCCGTGCCGTTGATTCATTGGCTTATACGCCCGTTGGAAGCCTTTTAGCGCCTAATCAGACAGTATTTACTGACAAGGGATTAAGCGAAGGGAAGTTGTACAGTTATTCGCTTACGGCGATTGACAGCAGCAACAACATTTCAGAACAATCGCGCCCGCTTTCGGTGCGGCTTACTGTCTCTTTGACACCCGATGCAATCAAAGTAACCAATGTATCAATGGCTTACGATAAGCGCAATAAACAATTATCACTAACATGGAACAAGCCAAAAAGTATTGACCTTCGGGGTTTTGTTGTCTATCGCAAGCTGGAAAACAGCAACTGGAAGCCTGTGAGCGGTATGTTAAGTGAAACAAAGTTTTTGGATGCGGACGTAAAGCCCGGGCAAACTTATTACTACGAAGTGCGCACCTATGCCGATGGAATAGTTGCCGTTTCTCAACCCTTCAAAACCACAATTAACGAATAACAATCAACAAGTATTCATATGAAACGATTCAGAATTTTACTCGTTGCCTTTGCTTTCATGTCTGTTCAGGCATGGGCGCAAAATGTAGGTATCGGTACAGCTACGCCCGATAACTCAGCTATGTTGGAGATTACATCAGCCAACAGCGGTTTGCTGGTGCCACGCATGCCCGACCACAACGTAATTACTGCACCTGCCAACGGTTTGCTGGTTTTTAATACCACGCTCAACAAATTTGTTTACCGTTCAGGTACGCAATGGGTTGTATTAGACGCATGGAGTTTTAACAACGGCAACGTAGGCATAGGGAATGTAACCGCGCCAACCAATCGCTTAGAAGTTCAGGGCAACGCGCTCATTAACGGCAATTTGACAGCCAATAACCTTACTACAGCGGGCGCGGTTTCGGCAGGTGCTCTGAACGTGAGCGGTAACGTAGCCGTTACGGGTACTGTAAGCGGCAACGGAACGATTCCTTTAGGTGGCATTATTATGTGGAGCGGCTCCATTGCCTCTATTCCCGCAGGGTGGGCTTTGTGCAATGGTGCGAACGGCACTCCCGACCTCCGCGACCGTTTTATTGTAGGGGCAGGCAGTAGCTATGTGCCGGGGAATATTGGTGGGGAGAATCAAGTAACCCTCACGCTTGCTCAAATACCTGCACACGATCATACCGGAACGACGAGTTTCAATGGTGATCATTCGCATGGGATTGAAGGAACCGATGCGAATGGTCTGGCACAGCGTACAAGAAACTATCCGGGTACGACAACGGTTGATATGGGCTTCGGCGGCGGTACAGATTCAGATCCGAATGATGTGAGATGGCGTGGAACCGTTACTACTAACATAACGGGAGGACATACCCATACTTTCACAACAAGTACTGTTGGTAGTAATGGCGCACACGAAAATCGCCCCCCTTACTATGCGCTGGCTTTCATCATGCGCATTAACTAAGCCAACCAACCATTTAATCCCTTTTTGGTATGAGCATACGAAGTTTACGACAATGGGGCTGGTTGTGGCTGCTACTGCTATGTATGCAGCCGCTATGGGCGCAGCTGATCAATAACCGAACGAATATCACCATTCGCAACGGCGGTTTGCTGCACGTGAATGGCGATTTTCAGAATGCTAACAATGGCAGTACTGCCATTGATGCAGGGGCTACGCTGCGTGTTTCGGGTAGTTTCAGCAACCTGAATACGGCAACTGTGCCAAGTTTAGGTACGCTTTCACTGGGGGGCAACCTTTCGCATCAGGCATCTAACGGCTTGTTTACAACCGAAGGTCTGGTTTTGTTGAACGGTACGGGCAATCAATTAATTTCCGCTACGCTGCAAAACATCAATTTCTTTCGGCTGGAACTCAACAAGCCATCGGGTGAAATCAGTCTCGCCCGGGCAATAGATCTGCGCAATCGCCTGCTACTCAGCAGCGGACGGCTCAATTTGAGTGGTTTTGACCTCAACCTGCTCAACTTTGTTTCAGGCAGCGATGAAGGCGGTTTTTTGGAAAATGAAACCAACGCCAACCGCGTTTATGGCAATGGTTTGGTGCGGATGAATTTGCCTGCCTTTGCGCCGAACAACATCCTGACCAACCTGCGCGGCACGAGTCTGGGCATAAGCACAGGCGGCGCCAACATGGGAACTACCCAGATTTGGCGCGGACATACTGCTTTCCCGAATGCTGCTGATGGAAGCATCGTGCGTTATTTTGGTTTCAACGCTGCCAACGCTGCCAATGCGCAAGTGCGGTTGGGCTATGTGGACGATGAGGTTGCAGGCAACGAAAATAATTACGCCCTCTTTGTTTCACCTGACGGTGGAGGCTCGTTTCAAAACTTTGGAGGAACGCCGCAGGCAGCAAGTAATTTTCTGGAAAGTACTACTGCCGCACCGATTGGCAACAATACCATCCTGACCCTTGCCGATGCGAACTGCGCTAATGCCCCGCGTTTGGCAGACAATCCCGATGCGGCAACGCCGACTACTTCGGCAACTACCGGACAAACGGTAGAAGTTTATGTCATTCAGAACAATCCGTTGACGCTGCGTGTGTACAACGACCTTGCGGCAGATGGTAACGGCGCTAACCTGATTGATGCCCGATGGAGTGGAGCTTTTGTAAGCCATACCTTCCCAACGCTTAATCTGGTGCAAACCCACACGGTTAACACATCAACTGTCGGCAGATTTCTTTACACCGTAACGCTGACCAATGCGCGTGGCTGTACTAATACACGCACCTATGCCGTAAACGTATTTCCGCGATTCATACCCGATTTTACGACAACAAATGCCTGTGTAGGCGGTAATCATGATTTCACGACTGCTCATCTGAATACAGCTTTGACGGCAGATTTGACAGCAGCCGGCTATACTGCCGTGTACACGACAGAGTGGGATTTTATCGGGGCAGGTTCTTCGCCTACTACCCGCACCCTGACCGATCAGGCAAGCCACGCAGACACGCACACACGCGCTTACACAACGGCAGGGGTGTACAACGTTCGCCTGCGCCTGACGGTTAAATATCGCTCGGTGGGAGTTGACAGGATAACGCTGACCGATGAAGTTACCAAATCGGTAGAAGTGCGCCCATTGCCAACGCCCGACTTCAACTTTACTCAAGTTTGTCAAGGCGCGGCAAGTAATTTTACCATTGCAGGCACGCCGATTAGCTCGCCACTGGTTTTTCCCGGAGGCACGCCAAGCGGAATGCCTGTCAGCATCGCTACGAGCTTCTGGCAGTTTGGCGATGGCAACACGCTGACCAACACAGGAGCTAACGCGCTGAATGCGGTGAATCACACCTACACGGCGGCAGGCGTTTACACCGTCCGTCTGACAATGACTTCGGCACAGGGTTGCGTAGCTTTTGTAGAAAAAACCGTGGAGGTGCGTCCCAATCCGGTGCCTGCTTTTGATGCTACGACTGTTTGTGCAGGAGCTTCCACCACATTTACCAATAATTCCAACATTGCCAGCCCTGTCGGATTGGCGCTTACGCCCGCCATCGTGCAGTCGGAATGGATTTTTGGCGACAGCAACTCGCAGACTGTTGCAGGGGCAGACAATGTATCGCATACCTACGCTGCTCCCGGTCGCTACATGGTAACGCTGCGCACCACTTCCAACGCAACTCCTGCCTGCGTTACGGAAATTACACAGGCAGTAGATGTTTATCCGGTTCCTGTAGCTGCCTTTACTAAAACGGATGTTTGCGCAGGTACACCAACCACATTTACCAATGCTTCCACCATTGCGCAACCTTTGGGGCTGGCGGTTTTGCCGCAAATTGCTACTGCCGTATGGGATTTTGGTGATGGTAATACGCAAACACTCACAGGCGCAAACGCGCTGGACTTGGTGAATCATACCTATGCCGCAGCGGGTGTTTATACCGTAACGCTGACCGTAACTTCAAACGCACCGACCGCACCTGCCGCGTGTTCACATACGGTTACGCAAACGGTAGAAGTGCGACCTAATCCTGTTGCTGATTTTGCTTTTATGAATGACTTGTGCTTCACGGGAGCAGGTATTGAGTTTTTGAACTTTTCTGACATTGCAGACCCCGGCGGTTTGGCAAGTACACCCGAAATTGTAGAGGCTCGCTGGAACTTCGGCGATGGTTCGCCCATACTAACCGAATCGGGAGCAGATGCGTTGAACTCCGTTTCGCATACTTATGCTGCCGCAGGCGTATATACCGTTACGCTGACAGTAATTTCCAACACAGGTTGCCAGGCTGTACAGACCGAAAACATCACCCTTCATCCGCAGCCTGTGCCAAACTTTACCTTTACGCAGGTTTGCCACAATGCACCAACGACATTTACCAATGCTTCTACCGTTCCTACGCCGATTGGCTTTGGAACTGCACCGCAGATTGTTACCTCGCTCTGGAATTTTGGTGACGGCAATACCCAAACGCTGACAGGCGCTAACGCAATGAATGCGGCTACGCATACCTACGCCAATCCCGGCGTATACACAGTGCGGCTGACTGTAACTACAGATGCCCCCAATGCCTGTACGCAGTTCATTGAATACGATGTAGAAGTGCGCCCCAATCCTGTGGCAGTATTTACCTCTGCAGGTGCGGCGTGTATTGACCCCGCAGGTTTTACTTTTACCAATACCTCAACGATTGCTAGCGTTGCAGGGCTGGCAGCAACGCCTCAAATCGTGGAGTCGCGCTGGAACTTTGGCGATGGTTCGCCACTCGTTGTTCTGACAGGTGCAAACGCGCTGGATGCTGTAACGCATGTGTATGCGCTGGCAGGTACTTACCCCGTTACGCTGACCGTTGTTTCCAATACAGGATGCACGCACAGTACGACTCAGAACTTTACCGTTTATCCATTGCCGACGGCTGCTTTTACGGCTGCCAACATATGCAAAGACAGCCCGTTGACATTTGTCAATACTTCAACAGGTGCTAACGCGCTGACAACTTCGGTGTGGAATTTTGGCGACGGTTCGCCTGCGGTAACGCTGGGTGGCAATGACGATGCTACACATACCTACACAACCTTTGGTACATTCACGGTAACGCTGACTGTAACAGATGTGAATGGTTGTACACATCAGACGACACAAAATATCACGATTCATCCGCGCCCTGTGCCTGCTTTCACAGTATCTGCCTTGCGTTGTGAGACGGAAGCCATCACATTCACCAACACAACCAATACCTTTGCCGCAGCTACTACCTACGTGTGGGACTTTGGCGATAGTACTACTTCTACCGATGAGTCGCCTGTAAAAACCTATGCAACAGCAGGTTCCTACACTGTTACGCTGACTGCACTCAACGGTTTTGGCTGTACTGATGTATTCACACAAAACGTCATTGTGCATCCCAAACCTGTGTTAAATCTGGGTGGGGTAATTGGTACTTGTGCGCCCAATCTGACACTTGATGCCGAGAATCCGGGCAGTAGCTATCTCTGGAGCACAGGCGCAACTACGCAAACCATCAACGTAACCACTTCAGGTATTTACAGCGTTACCATCACCTCGCCGCAGGGCTGTGCCATTACGGAAACCGTTGAGGTACAACTGCTGGCAACAGTAAACGCCAATCTGGGACCCGACCGCGAGGAGTGCGGCGAAACCTTCTTAGATGCCCGCAACCCCGGCAGCACCTACCTTTGGAATACCGGCGCAACGACCCGCTTTATTCGTGTAACGGAAACGGGAACATATTCCGTAACTGTTACCGACCCCGCAGGCTGTCAGGAAACGGATGAAATATTTATTCGCATCAAAAAGCAGCCTTTCCTGCAATTTGCTAAGGCACAGGAAATCCTCTGTCGCGGCGAAAAGCTAACCTTGCAGCCAAGTTTCAACCAAAATGCTGTTCGCTATTTGTGGAGTACGGGCGCAACTACCCGCGCCATAGAAGTGGACAAGCCCGGCGAATACACGCTGACAATTTTCAGCGAAGACAACTGTTCAGCCACCTCATCGGTAAACGTCATTATCGGCGGACCTGAGCCGTTTGAGTTTCCAAAGGAAATCAACAAATGCTTTGGCGAGGTGGAAGTACTGGATGCCCGCAACCTTGCTCCCGGTACAACTTTCCGCTGGTCGGATGGTTCGCGCAACCGCACCCTGACCGTGCGTCAAAGCGGGGATTACTGGGTTGAAGTAAGCAAAGACGGCTGCACCATTCGCCGCTCGGTGAAAGTTACTTTTGCCGATGAGGTAAAAATACCTGAAAATCAAGTGGAAATATGCAGCGATGAAACCGCTGTTCTGGATGCAGGCAATCCGGGCAGCCGCTACCTGTGGAGTACGGGCGCAACTACGCAAACCATTCAGGCGCGCATTGCAGGCGTTTACCGCGTACAAATCACTACTGCGCAAGGCTGTGTAAGTCAACATGAAATCCGCCTGAACATAAAACCGCGTCTGCGCGTGGATTTAGGCACTGACCGCACCTCCTGTGAGCCTGTCGTATTAGATGCAGGCAATGCAGGGGCGCGTTTCCGCTGGTCGGACGGTTCTACGACGCAAACCCTGCGCGTTACCCGTTCCGGCACCTACAGCGTAACCGTTACCCGCGATGATGCTTGCGAAGCGCAAGGCACAGTAACTATTACTATCCGCGAGCCTGAAATGCTGACTCCGACCGAACTTACCATTTGCGAGGGCGACAGCGAAACCCTGACAGGCGGCGAAGCACAAAGCTACCGATGGAGCACAGGCGCAACTACGCGCAGTATCTCCGTTGCGCAGGCAGGCAGCTACCGTGTAGAAATGACCGACGCAGAGGGTTGCGTGCGCGTGCAGGATTTTGTGGTGCGCACCCGTCCGAAACTGACTGTAGATTTGGGGGCAAATCAGGTGTCTTGTACGCCTGTAACGCTCAACGCAGGCAATGCAGGGGCGCGTTTCCGCTGGTCGGATGGTTCTACGACGCAAACCCTGCGCGTTACCCGTTCCGGCATCTACAGCGTAACCGTCATGCGCGATGGGTTCTGTGAGGCGAAAGCTTCCGTTACTATCACCATAGAAGAGCCGGCGCTGGAAGTAACCCTCGGCGATGACAAAGAAATCTGTGAGGGCGAGTCCGTAACCTTAGATGCGGGCAATCCCGGCATGAGCTACGAATGGAGCACAGGCGAAACAACTCGTACCATTACCGTTGCAAGGGCAGGTATTTACCGCGTTCGCGTGCGCAACGGACAGTGCGTAGCTACCGACGAGATAGAAGTAAAAGTCAATCCACTGCCACAGTTGCAACTGCCTCAGGAGCAGCAACTTTGCGAAGGCAACAGCCTTGAGCTGGAAGTAAACGCACAGGCGGGTGTTCAGTACAACTGGACGCGCGAAGGCGGCAACTTTACGGCGAGCGGCAGCAAGGTAACTATCTCTCAGACAGGCAGATATACCGTAACTGCTACAAGCGATAAAGGATGCGTAACAACCCGCACCATCAACATTATCCGCAATCCGCAAAGCATTGAAGCGCAGTTCCTTTCGCAAAGTGAAGTAGGTGTAAACGAAGAGGTGCAGTTTATCAACGTATCGCATCCCGCTCCGACACGTCAGGAGTGGAACTTTGGTGATGGCAACAGAAGTACAGCCCTCAATCCGACGCATCGCTACAGCCGCGAAGGTACTTTTGAGGTAACACTCAAAGTAAGCAATGGCATTTGTGAAAACATCCGCACCAAGCGTATTATTGTGCAGCGTCAGCAGGGTGGCAGGCTGCCCAACGACGGACTGGCACAGGGTGCGCCGCCCTCAAATGCTTCTGCATTCAAAGGCATTGTAGAGGCGCGGGTATTCCCGAATCCTGCACGCAGCAAGTTTACTTTGGATGTGAAGATGGGCGATGAGGCAGCCGTGCGAATGCAGTTCTACGACCTGCGCGGCATACCTGTCAGCGAAACCTTTGAGGTAAAAGCCAAAGATTTCAGCAGAGAGTTTGACTTCGGACACCTGCCTACAGGGCTTTACCTACTGAAAATCACTTCGGATGATCATTCGCTTGTGCTTCGTGTAATGAAAGAATAGCTTCGGGTAGGTATTTCAATAAATCGCCCTGCAAAATAACTCATTTGCTAGGGCGATTTTTACTGATAATCAGATGATTTTTCGTTTTCTGCTAATTATTTTTGCTAATGTCAATCCATGTAAGTAATTAACATATTTGATTCTTAATTTGCCAGACAATAAACTTTTTGCTAAAAAAAATATTCGTAGCTTTGCAGCCAAATAAATCTTCGTTATGGATTACCAGTTATTGGATAACAAGTATGCGCAGGTAGTTGCTCTCGATGAGGCAGCAACCGTTATTTGTACACTTAAGACCGACTACATTCCAGCGAAGGACTTCCAAGAAATCTTTGCGATAATTGGAGATTACGTTAAGCAAAATCAGGTACAGAAGATGATTTTGGATAAACGCAATCTGAAAGTTTTTCATCAGGCATCTATGGTATGGTATCATGTAGAGTGGAAGCAAGAGATGAAACAATATGGTTTAGTGTCTTATCGAAAATTACTGCCACAAGACGATTTTTTCCGCAAAGCAGTAGAAATTGCTCGTAAGAAGATTGTGAGAGAATATCCTGCTTTCCATTTTGAGGACTTTGACATCCGCTACTGCGACACGATGGAAGAAGCGCTGCAGAGCTAAGTAACCAGTCAGTAGCTTAAAGTTCTCTTTGCTGCTTTTATGACCTCTGTTGTTTGTGACGTGCAGGCTGTGCCTATGGTGTTTTTTTTAGCCGGTAACACCAAAACAAATCATCTGCCATGCAGTTTTCATCCCGTAGGAATCGCATATTGGTAGCATCGAAATTATCTCTGCCCCTTTTTCTGAGGCTGTCCAAAAAGGACGAACGTAGCGCAGACTTCGGTCTGTAACTATTTGTTTGTCAAGTAATTAACAAATCACAGATTAGAGTACGTGTTATTTTTTGGACAGCCTCGATTTACCCATCATGCAATTCCTAATGTTATTAGGAACACTGATGAGGGCTGATAGCGCATGTTTTCACAGATTTTTTATTGACAAAAAACGGCGTTTATCTGAGTTTACGCACCGGGCGTTTCGGTGCAGAAATAGTTGTGATTACTCGCTTAACAATTGCTTTACAAAGCGATCAAACTCTTCTACATATTCGGTGTAATAACGACCTGTACCCGGGCCGCTGAATCCTGTGTGAATCTTGCGCACTTTGCCTTTTTTGTCAATGAAAATAGTTGTTGGGTAGGCAATAACCGCATTGAGCATCGGTAGTGTAGCATTGGCGGCTTCTTTTTCTGTAGTGCCTGCAAAGAGTATTTCGTAGTTAACTTTCAAACGCTTGGCCATTTTGAGTATGCGCGGTTGAGATTCTTCAAATGTTGGAGAGCGTTCATAGGCAAGCCCAATTATCTCTAAACCTTTGTCTTTATTGGCATCATAATAAGGTGCCAGAAAAGCAGTTTCATCCATACAATTGGGACACCATGAGCCAAGCAACTGCACTATTACAACTTTGCCTTGATAGCGTTCGTCGTCAATACTTACAGGCCGACCGTCTAAGTTGGGGAAGCGGAAACTCAGCCGATCATAACCTTCTTTGAGAAAGGTAAGTTTCTCAGGATCAGGTAGTTTGGCGTTTTCGTTGCGTGTTGCTTGCCAGCGGCGGTGGCCGCTGATACCCGACCATGTCTCGCCTGTGATTTGATCGGAAGCAACCATACCTTCAAACAGCAAGATACTTTCGCCATTGAATGTGGAAAGACTGAATCTATTGCCGCTGACTTGCCCTTCCAGAAAACGATAGTCGCCTGTGGGTGTCAGGAAAGTGCCTGTAAGGTGATTGGCTTTTTGTGTGAAAATGCCTACCGCCTGCGAGGTGCGTCCTTCGGCAGTCGTAAAAGTTACATCCCACTTGCCTGATATATCAACAGTCGCCTGATCGGGATTCTTGCTGAAGCGATGCGTTTCGCCGTGCTGTGCCTGAAACGGTACGCGGTAGATCGCATTGCCGGGCAGGTTTTTGCTGAATACCCCGCTGAGCGTGTTGCCTTCAGATTTGGCAATAATTTCCGCATCGAATACGGGCATGTTGATGACTATTGAGTCGTTGCGATAACTCACATCTGTAGCTTCTATGCGCTCCTCGCCGTTTCGAATAATGAATATTGGTGTGGCTTCTTTGCGCTCGCGGACTTCCATCAAAAACGGAACTTCTTTGTTCTGAATACTCAAAATAGCACGCCAGATGCCTGAGGGAATGTTTTGTGCCTGAGCAGTGGGCAAACCTGCCAATAAAAATACCATTAGCACGAGTGATGTTTTCATGTGAAGTTGATTAATAATGTTGTCTGACAAATCCGTTAAAACCTTTGGTTTTCAGACGCGCAGCAAGCGCCTGCGCCTGATCAATTGTGCCCTCGCCTGCTATAATGCGAAAAACCCGCACAGATCCTGACCATCCGGTCTGGATATAAACGTTTGCAAAGCGGGTTTGTTCTACCTCGCGCCCTTTGCGGATGGCTGCCTGTAGCTGGCTGAATGAGCCTACTTGCACCCCGTATCCTTCGGGATAGGTGATAGTTCCGTCCAATTGATAGGTGTTGATACCTGCAAAAGTTTCGGTATCAAGGGGTTGGTTGCCGGGTCTTTGCTGTGGCTCGGGTTGTGGTCGGGTTTCCCGCTGAGGAGCTTGTTTCTCTTCTGGTCTGGGGGGAGGCTCAGGTTGCGGTGGTGGCGAATTAGGGGCAGGGTTGGTATTACCACTTTCTTCACGGCTTTCGTTAGATCCATCTTTTTTGCCCAGCAGGCGGCGGATGCGCTCCAATACCGAGCGGCGCTGGTTGTCTTCGCTTGTATTTGTTTCTTGGTTTGGGCGCGGTGTGCTGCCTCCTCCGCGCTCTTCCTGACGGCGGATGCGTTCTTCGTTTTCGCGACGCTCCTGATCGCTCATTGGGCCGGTTTCTACGTACAGCACTTCTAACTGTACGGGTGCAACGCCTGATCTGATCATGTCAATTTTTCCTGCTGCAGCTTTCGATAAATCAATGATGCGGTTACCAACATAGGGGCCGCGATCGTTGATCCGTACGATCACCGATTGGTTGTTGCGTAGGTTGGTAACGCGCAGCAGCGTATTGAATCGGATGCGGGGGTGTGCTGCGGTTAGCGCATTCATGTCAAATTTTTCACCGTTGGCAGTCTTCCTGCCGTGAAACTGATCGGCGTAGTAGGAGGCTTCGCCGCGTTGTCTATAGCCTACCCGATTGTAAGACTGGTCTAAAGGCGCTACTGTCAGTTGCAGGGGCGGCAACAGAATCAGCACAATAAACAGATGTTTTTTTCGCACGTTTGTAAAGTTAAGTTTGGGGATATTTCCGTTACGGCAGCTACAAATGCGGCTTGACGATAGCACTTAGCTGCTGCTTGGTTTTGAGTTCTTTGGCAGCTTTGTCGGCAGCAACTTTTGTGGGATAAACGCCCAAAATGACGCGATATCTCGGCGCTGCGCTATTTGCCCGTATATAAACTTTCCCTAATTTTTTACTTTCCAGATCGCTTGCAACTTTTACTGCTTTTTCGACCTCGTTAAATGCGTGTAGCTGTAGTCCAAAACCTTTTACGGCAACTTTTGTGCCGCGCAGATCATAAGTTCCGGGCGCTGCAAATGCTTGCTTTTTTCCTGTGGGGGCAGGCTTGCTGTTTTTATTGTCAGGTGGATTTTTTTGTGTTTTTTTAGTAACTGCGCCGGACTGTGTAGCTGTAGGTTTGTTTGCTGTTACGGTTGGCTTTTTATCCGCTTCGGGTTTGGGCGCGGTAGCTACGGGGACTTCCTCATTGTCGTAGTAAACTCTTCCTTTAGCGGCAGGTTCGGGGCGATTGGCGCTGACTTCGCGGTAAGCATCGGCTACCACCTGCCCACTGCGGGGCAAAGACATCGGGCTATACTCTATTCTAAGCATCGCCTGTGTGCCGCTAATGCCTAAAGAATCGGCTGCTGCCTGCGAAATCTCCATCTCGTGCGGTGAGTTTTTGGGCAATATTCTATTGACTTTCAGCACTATTTTCGGGCTGTTCGCTGCCTGGGTGCTGGTGTGCAGATGCATACCCAGCGGCAGGCTTTTATGCGCGACCATATGCCAACTTTCTGATTCGCTATTGGCAACTATTTTTACGTTAATCGTTGCCGACTGCCTTTGCGCCAAGGCAGGCAGCAATGTAACACTTGAGAGCAATAGTAGTATCTGAAAAACCTTTCGCATTTGCGCGGATTTTACCTTATTTTAACGGGCGGCTTCGATGCCTCTGATTAAAACAGCAACCCGTTCACTGTTTACATTATTTTGTTTGTCTCATCCGTTTGAAGATGAAAAAACGATTTCCGGTCAAAGTAACACAAAACAGAGTAAAGTTGCTACTCAGCAGTCTGCTGATGCTGACTTTTGTTTCGTATGCAACGGCTCAAAGCAGGCAGCCCCGCGGTGCTGCCAATCAGCAAACAAGTGCGAAAAAGCCCCTGCACCATGGCGTTTACGACAGTTGGAAAGAAATTGCCGAGACGCAGATCGCAACTAACGGACAACTAGCTGTCTTTGCCATTAATCCGCAGGAGGGCGATGGAAAACTGCTGTTCAAAAACCTGACCAATAATCAGGAAGATTCTGTTTCGCGGGCTTCAGGTGCGCGTATCAGCTTCGATGCCACGCACGTAGCCTTTCGGATCAAGCCGCCAATGGAGCTAATGAAAACGCTGCGCCGCCAAAAGAAAAAGCGCGAAGAAATGCCACGCGATACGCTGGGCATTTACGAAGTGGCAAGCCGCCGCTCCCTGCGCGTAGCAGAAATTCAATCCTACAAAATGCCTGAAAAAGCGGGCGGATGGCTTGCCTACCAGTTAGAACCTGCGCTGCCCGAAAAGCCTGCTGCTAACAATGCGAAAACAGACACGGCAAAAAATGCCAAACCTGCCCAAGCGCCTAAAAAAGAAAGTGCAGACAACGGTTCAAGGCTCGTATTACGCAATCTGAAAACAGGGAAAGAAACTGTTTTTCAGTTTGTTACAGACTACAGCTTTGCAGCTCTCGGACAGGCGCTGACCTTTGCTACAACCGGCAACGACAGCACCATGATGCCGGGCATTTATCGCTACGATCTGGCTAAGGAGCAGTTGCAGCGCATCGCATCAGGTAAAGGCAAGTACAAGGGGCTGTCTGTCAGCGAAGACGGTGCAGCCATCGGCTTTATGGCTAACCGCGACACTGCAAAAAATGCGAAATACAGCTATGCCCTTTGTGTTTGGCAAAATGGACAGGACTCGGCGCGTATCATTGCCACCACAGGTGCAGATTTTATGCCCAAAGACTGGATCGTAAGCGAGTATGCCAATCTAAGATTCTCTAAAAACGGCAAGCGACTCTTCTTTGGCACTTCGCCCAAGCCTTTAGAGGCAGATACAACTTTGTTGCCTGAGGAGGTGGTACAGGTAGATATTTGGAACTGGCAAGATGGCTATATCCAACCGCAGCAAAAGGTACGCTTAGAGCAGGACAAACGCCGCAACTACATGGCAGTTTATCATCTGGCCGTAGATAAATTGGTACAAATTGGCAATGTGGGCTTCCCTAACATCAGTACGGGTGACGAAGGTAACGCCGACTGGGCAATCGCTGAAAACAACGAGGCGTATATCACTGAGGTAAGTTGGAACTGGAACGCCGACAGCGATATTTATCTGATCAACCTGACCGATGGTACACGTCGGTTGATTGCCAAAGGAGTCAAAGCGCGAGCGATGCTTTCTCCGCAAGCGACTTACGCTTATTGGTTCAATGCAACAGATACAGCGCTTTACGCCTATCACATCGGCGAAGGCAAACTCATCAAAGTGTCTAATGACAAGCGTTGGGTAGATGAGGAAAACGACTCGCCCGACTATCCGCGTCCGTATGGTTTTGCGGGCTGGACAGCCAACGATCGCGAAATATGGGTTTATGATCGCTACGACATCTGGTCGCTTGATCCGAAAACAGGGCAGATGCGCAACCTGACCGCCAACGGCAGAACCAATCGCCTGCGCTATCGCTATGTGCGTTTAGACAGCGAAGAGCGCTTCATAGATACGGCACAACCCGTACTGTTGCGCATGTTTAGCGAAGTTTCCAAGATGGATGGTTTTGCACGTTTAGAGGCAGGCAAACAGCCGATCGTTCTGCTGAGTTCGCCGCATTCGTTTGGTGCAGTTATCAAGGCAAAAAATGCTGATCGTCTGTTAGTTACCAGAGGCAATTTCAATGAGTTCCCCGATTTGCACGTAACAGACCTGAGTTTTAGCAATCTGCGCCGCATTAGCAATGCCAACCCGCAGCAGGCAGCTTACCTCTGGGGAACTGTCGAGCCTGTCAAATGGATTTCCGATGATGGTATTGCTCTGGAAGGGCTGCTCTACAAGCCCGAAAACTTCGACCCTGCCAAAAAATATCCCATGATTGTCTATTACTACGAAAAAAATGCAGACAATCTGTACCAGCACTATGCACCCTCGCCGGGGCGTTCCATCATCAATTACACTTACTACACCAGCAATGGCTACGTGATTTTTGTACCTGATATTGTCTATAAAATCGGCTATCCGGGCGAAAGCGCTTATAACTGTATCATGCCCGGCGTAATGAAAGTACTTGCTCAGGGATTCGTTGATCCGGATCGGATCGGCTTGCAGGGACACAGTTGGGGCGGCTATCAGACTGCCTATTTGGTTACGCGCACCAATTTGTTTCGCGCAGCAGAGGCGGGCGCACCTGTAGTCAATATGACCAGCGCCTACGGCGGTATCCGTTGGGAAAGTGGCCTGAGCCGCATTCACCAATACGAGCATACGCAGAGCCGCATTGGTGGGACTTTGTGGGAAAAGCCACTGCATTTTCTGGAAAATTCGCCGCTGTTCTATGCGCCCAAAGTCAATACTCCGGTGCTGATGATGCACAACGACGACGACGGCGCAGTGCCTTGGTATCAGGGAATTGAGTTTTTCATGGCACTAAAGCGCCTGCGAAAGCCTGTGTGGATGCTTAACTACAACGGCGAGAAACACGGACTGACGCAGCGTAAAAATCGCAAGGATTTCACAATCCGCATGTCGCAGTTTTTCGACCACTACCTCAAAGGCGCACCTATGCCTGCATGGATGGAAAAAGGCGTACCAATGATAGAAAAAGGCATCAATGCAGGTTATTAATTTTGTGCCACGCCGTTGTTTGTGTCCGCACAGGCAACGGCGTGGATTTTGAGCTTAATCCCGCTTCATATTGACGAACTGCAGCGGAATATTGTAGTCTTTCTGGCGCATGAGCGCGATCACCTCTTGCAGGTCATCAATCTTTTTGCCCGTTACGCGCACGGTTTCGTCCATGATGCTGGCTTGCACTTTCAGCCCAGAATCTTTGATATCTTTGATTATTTTTTTGGCAATATCTTTTTCGATACCCTCTTTAACGCTGATGTCTTTGCGCACCATATTGCCCGATGCGTACTCTGCTTTGCCGAAATCCAAGCATTTGGCATCCAGATTTTGTTTGACCATGCGCTCAATAATTACTTTGATAACGGCTTTCAGGCTCATTTCATTATCTGTAACGATGGTGATATGTAGCGTTTTTTTGTCTAAAGTGATTTCTGTTTTGGTGTCTTTCAGGTCGTAGCGCGTGGCGATTTCCTTGCGGGCAGTGTTAATAGCGTTATCCAGTAGCTGATGGTCAATTTTGTTAACAATATCAAAAGAAGGCATAAGCGTTTGGGTTTGATGTAATGAACCTTTGATGCTCAAATTTGGAGACAAATCGGCTTTTTTGCAATGAAGCATAAGATTGGCGACATTGTCAAAACAGGTTAAATGATGATTGTTTGTTTTCGGTTGATTTGCCTATTCGTACTGGCTGCTGTTTGTCATGTAGCTTTCGGGCAGCTACTCGTTCCTGATTCGTTAATAGCAACAGGCAAAACAGTACAAAACAACCGCGAGGGGCAGTGGATGTTTTACTCGCCCTCAGACAGGCAGTTGCAGGTGGAAGGCAGCTACCGACGCGGGCAGCCCGAAGGCAAGTGGTTTTGGTATGCCAACCGAAGAGTTTTTCACGAACAGCACTACCGCAGAGGAGTCGCTACAGGCTGGGGCAAGTGGTATGCAGATGGAAAAATCGTTTATGAGCAGTGGTTTCGCGGTGGGCAGCCCGACAGCGCATTTGCCTACTACAACAGCGCTGGGCATTATGTACTGCGCGGCATGACCGATCAAAAACGCCCGCGCGGGATGTGGCAGCTGTATTTTCCCGATGGCAAATTGGCAGCCGAGTGGCACTGGTTCAGACAGGGCGCATACCATGGCGCTTCGCAGTGGTTCTATCCGAATGGTAAAATTTTTGCCAAAGGCGATTTTTTGACAAAACTCGCGGAAGGGCGCTGGGAGTTTCGCGCTCCCGACGAAAGTTGGCAGATCAAAGGGAACTTTAAGGACGGCGTACCGCATGGCAACTGGGAGATCAGCGAGGCCGGCAAGCGCGTGAGCAGTCTTTTGTTGAAAGATGGCAAACTCGAGGGGCAACAACTGCGCTATGATGCATCGGGGCAGGTATCGGAAAGAATGATTTACGCAACAGATCAGTTACTCCGTTTGGAAGCGGGTAATCAAGTAATGATAGACACTGGCACAGGCGAGCGCATTTTCAAAGACATACATGGAAATATAGTTGCCAAAGGCAGCTACCAAAATGGATTTTTGGAAGGTAATGTTCAGTATTTCAGTGCTTTACAGGAAGTGCTGACGCAAAACTACCGCAAGGGGCAAGCCGATGGAGCATTTGAACTGCGCACTATACAAGATGAACTGCTCATGCGTGGCTACTACCGCAACGGGCAAATAGATTCCCTATGTGTATTTTTTTATCCCAATGGCGTTTTGCAGGCACAAGGGCAGGTTGTTGAAGGAATACCGCAAGGCGAGTGGCAGTTTTTTTACGCCAATCAGCATTTACAGGCAGCGGGACAGTACCACAAAGGCATCGCCGAGGGCAAATGGACATACTACGACGAACAGGGGCAAATCACTGCTACGGGTATCATGCAGGGGGGCTGCCCGACAGGTGAGTGGCTATTTTATAAGGATAAGCAGACCGTTGCCAAAGGATATTTTGAAGATGGTTTGCGGCATGGTATGTGGACAGACTACCAAGCCAACGGTAGCGTACGCGCCACAGGCAGCTATGCCCACGACTGCGAACAAGGCGAATGGCGCTATTTCCACAGCAAGGGGCAAGAGCGGCAGCGAGAAGAGTGGCAGGCAGGACGGCTGTTATCCATCAGCGACTTTGTAGCAGCTAACGGGCGCAAATTACCTGCAGGCAACTTCAAAAATGGCAACGGCAATCGCCTGATCTACCATGAAAAACGTCGTTTTTTGGGCAAATGGCAGGTCAGCATGATTGGCAACTACAAAGACGGCTTACCCGAGGGGCGCTGGCGCTACTACGACCGCAAGGGAAGGCTGCAAAAAGAACGTATTTTTGTACACGGCAAACCAAAATCGGATGACTGACAGGAGAATTTCATGGCTGTTGCTGTTGTCGTGCCTGCTTCTGGCAGCACTTGGCACACAGGCGCAGCCGCGTACCGGCAAAAGCCCTGTGCTGCGCGATGTAGCGCTTTGGATTGATACGGCACATTACCACCTCAATACAAACGGGGTTATGTTTCAGGGTATCAAGCAGTTAGCTTTTCCATATCGGGAAAGCAATACAACCGCCGAGTTGCGCATCTATTTCACACATCCCGAGGTAATTCAGCAGTGGAGATTACTACCCTCTGCCGATTTTGTAGTGCTGGATTCGCTCATGCCCGCACCAACGCAGGACTACCTAACCGCCCGACTACAGTTCCGCGATTTGGACAATGCGCAGTTTTTATCCCTGAACTTCTGGCTGATGTATAACGATGGCGGGCTGCGCGAACAGTTTTTCAATATTCGCCTAATGCCCTACAAAGTGCCGCAGGTGCGTTTCCGATTAGCTAAAGACGAGCTTTACGTTGGCGAAGAGGAAGTAATGGACATAGAAGTCAGCGATCCGGATGCCTTGCTCATTGATAATCAATGGACTGAAAACCAGCCGATTGACTATAAGATTTCCCAGTTTCAAGGACGCGTTCGCCTGCATCTTGCAGCCAATGAACCGGGCTTACACAATTTGAGCATCCAATTAGCTACGCGGCGACCTTTCATTGGCCCAAACGGGCAGCCTACGTTTCAGTTGCCGCCTATCTCGCTTACCATTCAGTCGAGGCAAAGTCGCCTAATATTTTTGCGACTGCATAAGAACGATATCTTTTACAACGAACAGAACGGTAACGAACTGGAAGTAGAGATGGATTATCACCGCAACCTGCAAATGCGCAAAACCTATCGCATTGAAAGTCAGGAAGAACCGGGTGGCAGGCTCATTGGTGAGATATTTACCAAAAGCAAGCTGAGTACCAATCGCGTGTTGTGTACAATGCGGCTGTATGGTTTGCACAGGCAGCAAAATGGCTATTTGTATATTAAAGATGGCGATCAGGCAGTTTACTTGACCAATACGAACATTATTCCGCGCACAACGATTGCCCGCATAACGGTTTCCCGCGATGGGGCAGAGTGGACAGACAACCTGAACGTACAGCCCGGCGAAAGTCTGGATATGCGCATCGAGGGGCGCTCGCTCAACAAGGCGCAGTTTTCATTTGATGGTTTGCCTACCGTACAGGAAGACAGCCTGCTGCGCAATGAAAATCTGGTGCAGTTTCGCGTAAAAATTCCCCAAGACATTGCCCGCCGCCGGGTTGCCTTGATTATGAACGGGCAAAATTCGGGCTTTAGCCTGACAATCAGGGAGTTTCAGCGAGCTAAACCCCTCGATTTTGTCAAAATTGACTACGGCAGAGGCTACCAGCGCCTGACCGATATTACCTCGCTTGTACTGTACGACAAAGTATTACAGGAAATTAATATCGCCTTTGAAACTGATAGCATTGATCTGCCCGATCGTTTGTTTGGCAAGCAATATCTCGAGGCAGAAGTCCGCATCAGTTCGCAAACTAACCAGCTTTTGGAGTTCCGAAGGATCGAGAATCTGTGTGCCTGCCCTTCGGAAAGTTCGGTCAGGGGGAGCTTCTATGATCGGAAGGACTGTACGCGAGGCATAATCCTGCTCAACAACATCCTGAGCCGCAAAACCCGCGATCTGGAGGACTGGAGTCGCGTAGAAATTACTTTCAGGCATCGCGCCGACAGGCATGGCGGAGATACGTATAACCACAAAATAGAAATCGTGTTGCAACGCCACTATTCGTTTGACATAGACGTATCTTTCCCTGCCGGTTTGATTACCAAGAAGATAGGCGAAGAAGGTTTTACTTCGCTCGGTGGTATCAGCTTGGCTGTTATCGCGCAGTTTCGCTTTTTTCAACCCAACAAGGTAGCTGCCTTAAGACCATACAGGATAGGGGTAGGGGCTTTGGCGCTCAATGCCTTCAACTTCAACACCACCAACGACAATCGCGATTTGGGGATAGTAGTGCTAGGTTCAGTTTTTCCCAGTCGCCGCGATTTAAAACTCAGTTTTCCGCTTTTTGGTGGTTTTGGCTACTTAATTCGCGATGCGCGATGGTTTTTTTTGGTAGGCCCGGGTGTGCGGATTCAACTTTAACATTTTTTTGCAAATTTTTGCTTTTCTCGTTTTAGCTTACAATCTTGCCGGTGTTTCTGTGTTAAGCCGAGACGATCTGATTTTGGTACCGCAATCGATTTGTTTTTTTACGACTATACACGGACGCACTTAAGTTTTTTTACCAAAATATAACCAATGAAAAAGCAACAACTTCACTGGGCACTTTTTGCGTGCTTAGCCATTGCTATGTCCTCTTGTTTTCAGGACAAGCGCGTTTTCTTTAACGATTCCTTAGTAGAATTTAACGAAACCGTAACCCGTACACCCGCTTTGGGTGTGAATTATCCGATTATTGCCGTTCGCACAGGACAGGGAGCGCTTAGCACTCAGATCAATCTGGTAGGTGCGCAACGTCCTGATGCGCAGACTGTTCGCGTGAGTGTAGATGCACAGGCAAGCACGGCGCGTGAGGGAGTGCATTATCGCGATAGATGGCGGTGCAGTAACTATTCCTGCTAACAGTAGTTTTGGTGCTTTGCGTTTCGAGATATTGCCTGCTCCTGTTCCGGCTGGTCAGAGTTTTACGTTAGTTTTTGTGCTCCAGGGCAATGAGCAGATCAAGCCGAGCAACAACTACGCACGCATCGGCTATCGCATCAATCCTTAAGTAGTTTCATCGTTACATTTTCATCTTTTTTCCAATTGAGTTTATGAAACACAGATTTTTACCATTTCTGCTGTTGATGCTGTTGCCTTTTTTGGCAATGGCACAAAAGACAATTACGGGGCGGGTTATATCCAATGAGGATAAAGAGCCGCTGCCCGGTGTAACCGTACAGGTCAAAGGTACCACTACCGGTACGCAGACCGATTTTGAGGGTAAATTCCGCATTACGGTAGAAGACAATGCCAAAGTATTGATTTTCAGATTTTTAGGCTTGCGTACACAAGAGGTCGAAATCAATAACCGCAGCATAATAGATGTATCAATGATTGTGGATGACAGGGTACTCAACGAGGTAGTTGTTACGGGCTATTCAGTGATTGAGAAGCGCGAAATTACAGGGGCTATTGCCTCGGTAAAAGGCGATGTAATTCAGAACCTGCCCATGCAGAGTTTTGACCGCGCTTTGCAAGGACGTGCGGCAGGTGTACTGGTGCAGTCTGCCAATGGTGCGCCGGGTGGGGCGGTTAGTGTCCGCATTCGCGGTGTAGGTTCTATTACTGCGGGTAATCAGCCCCTCTATATAGTAGATGGTGTGCAGATGAATATTCGCAACGACGGCGGCGAAACAGTCAACAACAACCCGCTTGCCTTCCTCAATCCCAACGATATTGAGTCTATCGAGGTATTGAAAGACGCTGCAACAGCATCTATTTACGGGGCGCAGGCTTCCAACGGCGTTATCTTGGTAACGACTAAAAAAGGTAAACAAGCCAGCCGCACCAATTTTGAGTTTAATTACTACCGTGGTATTGTTGAGCCTATTCGCGTGTTAGACGTGATGAATACGCAAGAGTTTATTGCTGCCCGCATAGAGGCGATACAGAACTCAAGCCCTACGGCAAGCCCGGCGGCGGTTCGCAACACGGCGCTTAGCCAGTTAGGTTTCCCAACAACAATGACCGATGCGGAAATTGCAGCGCTGCCGACTTACGACTGGCAGCGAGAAGCCTACAAAACAGGGATTATTAACAACTATGAACTTGCGGCCAGCGGGGGTACAGATAAAACGACTTTCTATGCCTCGTTATCTGCCAACCAACAAGATGCAAGTTTGATCAATATTGATTTTTCGCGTATTGCAGGACGTTTGAGCCTGACACAAAAGGTAAATTCAAAACTTACTTTCGAAACAGGTATCAACCTGAGCACCTTTACGCAGCGCGGTCCTTATGGCAGCGCAAACGGTAGCCTTGCATTTGGTGCGCCGCAATATTCCGCCCCGATTATTTTGCCTTTTAACCCGATCTATGATCCTGAATCCCCTACAGGCTTTTTTGGTTTACCCGGTACAGGACAAGTACTGGTAGGCGATTTGAGCCAGAACGTAATTGCCAACTCAAACTTTATCAAGTCAAAAGGTTTGACTAACCAGATGGTAGCCAATCTATCAGCGACCTATCAGATTGCCAAAGGATTGACTTTCAAAGCATTTGGTGGTATGGATTATCGGATGTTGTACACAGAGTTTTACGGCGATCCTCGTTTGTCTGACTACTTCAATATTCAGGGAACGCTGACCGTAAACAATAACTACAACAAAAACCTGACGACCAACGCAACCCTGAACTACACAAAAAACTTTGCAGAAAAGCATACAATCAATGCACTGATAGGTACTGAGTACCGCGAAGATATACAGGAAGCCAATGGCTCCAACGGACAGGGTTTCCCTACACCGGATTTTAGTACAACCAATGCTGCTGCCCGTCCGGTAAGTATCAGCGGTTTTTGGACAGGTTTCAGCCGTTCCGGTGCTTTTACCAACGTCCGCTACGACTTCAGCAAAAAGTACATCGTAAACCTGACAGCGCGTTACGATGGTTCTTCGCGCTTTGGTGCCAACACGCGCTTTGGCCTGTTTCCTTCTGTATCCGGTGCATGGAATATCAGTGAAGAGGCTTTCCTGAAAGGCAACCAGACACTGTCTGAACTGCGCCTGCGTGCCAGCTGGGGAACTACAGGTAACGACCAGATTGGCAATTTTGCTTCCCGCAGCCTCTACGGACTTGGCGGCGTTTACCAGGGCAACCAAGGCATTGGGCCAAGCGGCTTGGGTAACCCCGACCTTCGCTGGGAGCGCAACGTTACAACAAACCTGGGCATTGATTATGCCTTGTTTGAAGGTCGCGTCAGAGGTGCAGTTGAAGCGTACCGCCGCTTGAGCAAAGACCTGCTGCTGAGCCAGCCTGTACCGCAAACTTCAGGTTTCAGCAGTATCACACAAAACGTAGGTGAGGTAATGAACCAAGGCATCGAGATAGAATTGAATACAACCAATTTCAATACGGAAAGTGGCTTCAAGTGGGAGACCAACTTCAATATTTCTTTCCTTGAAAACAAAGTTACAAAACTGTACGATGGACTGGATGTACTGCCCGGCAACCTTGGTATCCGCGTAGGATTTCCACTGTTTACCAACGTAGGTGTACCGTTTGCGGGTGTAAACCCTGCCAACGGCCGCCCGATGTGGTATGACAAAGACGGCAATATTACTTATTTGGTATTAGCAGCCGATCAGCGTCCGCTGGGGCATTCCAACCTCTCGACTATGTTTGGCGGCTTTACCAATACCTTTAGCTACAAAGGCTTAGAGCTTGCTGTGTTCTTCCAATACGACTACGGCAGAGTAGCCGCCAACCAGCAGGAGTTCCGCCTCGCCGATTTAGGTGGCGTATTGCGCAATGGCTTGCGCTATTATTATGAAAATCGTTGGACAACGCCTGGTCAGATTACCGACGTTCCTAAACCTGCTAACAACCGCACAGAGATTGCAGGACGGATTTCTTCTTATCAGTCAATCAACCGTTTTTATCAGGATGCATCCTACATCCGTCTGAAGCAACTGACATTGTCTTACAACCTGCAGTCTGCATGGGTTTCTAAGGCAAAGCTGAATGGCTTGCGCGTGTATGCACAGGCTGTAAACTTACTGACATGGACAAAGTGGACAGGATTTGACCCTGAGTTTGTGGATTTGGGCACAGGTAACCAGGGGATCATCCCGCAGGCGCGTAATTATACCTTTGGTGTGCAAGCGCGCTTCTAATCTCCAATGAAAACAATGTTGAATTGAAAATTTTCAAATGCAATGAAAAAAATCCAAAAATATTTTCTGGTATTGCTAGCAGGTTTCAGCCTTTGGAGTTGCCAGAGTGCATTAAACATAGAGCCTCGGCAGTCGATAGATGCCTCAAGAGCATTGAACTCGCCCGAAGCTGTCAATGCTGCCATTACTAATGTTTACAGCTACCTGAAAGCACAGGTATTATATGGTAGAGATCTTATTGCAACTGTGGAGGCTATGGCCGATAATTCGCGCATCATCAACCGTGCGGGTGGGCGTTATGTCAATCAGGGCAACAACGTGTTGGGTTCTCACGTAGGCGGATGGGCAACTTACTTTGCTGCTGTCAATGAGATTAACCTGATTCTGGAAGCATTGCCCGGGGTAGCCTTTACAGAAACACGCCGTTCGGAAATTGAAGGTGAGTTGCGTTGTATTCGTGCGCTGCTGTACTTCAATATGTCTCGTATCTACGGTTGGGATCCCGGTGCTGTAGTGTCGCAGTTTGACAAGGGGAGTGTACCATTGATGCTGACAGGCATCAGCAAACTGACACAGATTACACAGCCTGCACGCGCACCTATTCGCGACATGTACCAGCAGCTGTACCGCGACTTGCAAGAGGCGATACAGAAAGCACCTACTACCGGTGGGCCTCATCGCATTACCAGAGGGGCAGCTTTTGCCATCTTTGCCAAGGTCGCGCTCTACAACACAGACTGGGAAAATGCAGCCCGTTATGCAACTAATGCAATCAACTCTAATGTTGGCAGATTGGTAACCAATGCTAACTACATACCTGCCTGGCGCGAGCGTGTACATCCCGAGTCTATTTTTGAAATTCTTTTCCAAATAGATGCAGAATCTCATGGGGTAAACGAGTCCAATCAGTCTGCATTTACAACTCGCGTGTCGCTTACCTCCAATGCTTTAGGCGGCTGGGGTGCGGTAGTCCCTACACCGGAGTTTCTTGCATTGCATCAAACCGGCGACATCCGTCGTCAGTTGTACCAGAATGGCGTAAATCGCTCCAATATCGTTGTAGAAGAATGCACCAAGTTTTTAGGTAAAACGGGAACAATCTATATGGATCATATTCCTGTACTGCGTGTTTCTGAAATGATTTTGATTCGGGCAGAGGCCCAGGCCAGATTAGGTAATGCAGCTCAGGCACTAGCAGATGTAAACACCATTCGTACACGTGCGGGTCTGCAACCTTTGGCAGGGCTTTCGGGAGAGGCATTGCTCAATGAAATATTTTTGCAGCGCCGTTTGGAACTGGCTTTTGAGGGCGATCGTTGGTTTGATCTGAAAAGACTCGGTCGCGATGTTATCAAGGCGACCGGCAACCTACAGTTTGGCGATCCGCGCTACCTGGCACCTATCCCTTTGCGCGAACTGCAAGCTAATTCAAGCCTGGTGCAAAATAATGGTTATTAGCCTTAGCTTGTCTGTCAGCTAACAAAGTGTAACATATCCAAAAAATTTTTTTCAGGCAGATAAATTGACTTTTTCAAAGGTCGTTTATCTGCCTAATTTTTTGATAATCAGGCTGTCGAAGCTCCTGACATACTTGTTAAAACATTGTTTTTCGGACAAGCCTTAAGTTTTTTAACGGAGGATATTATTTTTTGTTGTTTTGTGATTTAAAAAAAAATGGTTCATTTGCGAAAGACACATTCTTGTAACCAATAACCAAGTAATGATGAAGCGATTGTTACAACTGAGCTTTGTATGGATGATTGCAATGCTCCTCGCAAGTGCCGCATGGGCACAGACCAGAACAGTATCCGGAAGGGTTACTTCTTCTGAAGACGGTTCGCCACTTCCCGGTGTTACCGTACAGTTAAAAGGTACCAACACAGGTACGCAGACAGATGTCGATGGCAAGTTCAGTCTCTCTGCCCCTGAGAATGGTATTTTAGTATTTCGTTTTGTGGGTTTGAAAACCCTCGAAGTTGCTGTCGGCAATCGTTCTTCCATTGATGTGAAAATGGAGACCGATGAAAAAGTACTCTCAGAGGTAGTTGTCACCGGTTACAGCGCGTTGGAAAAGCGCGAGATTACGGGTTCTATCTCATCTATTAAAGGAGACGTGATCCAGAACTTGCCGATGCAGAGTTTTGACCGCGCTTTGCAAGGTCGTGCGGCGGGTGTATTGGTGCAGGCTGCCAACGGTGTTCCCGGTGGTGCTGTGCAGGTACGCATCCGTGGCGTAGGTTCTATCTCAGCAGGTAATGAACCTTTGTACATTGTAGACGGTGTGGTAATGAACAATGCCAGCACCACAAACTTCTCCAGCTCAAACCCGCTGGCATTCCTAAACCCAAACGATATTGAATCTATCGAGGTATTGAAAGATGCCGCTGCTGCATCTATCTACGGTGCACAGGCGGGTAACGGTGTGGTTTTGGTTACTACTAAAAAAGGTCGTGCCGGCAAGACAGAGTTCAATCTGAACTATTTCTACGGTAGCGTTGAGCCTATTCGCTACATGAATGTACTGAACAGCCAGCAGTGGATTCAGGTGCGTACAGAAGCTATCCGCAATCAGAACCCTTCACTGACAGAAGCGCAGGCGCGTGCTTCTGCTTTGACAGGTATTCGTTTGCCCGGTAACCTGACTCCGGAGCAAATTGCTGCATTGCCCACTTATGACTGGCAACGTGCCGCTTATCGCCAAGGTGTTATTAACAACATCGAACTTTCTGCTCGCGGTGGCAACGATAAGACAACTTTTGCACTATCCGGTTCTTACAACCAGCAGGATGCAAACGTGATCGCTGTTGATTTCAAACGTGCAACAGGTCGTTTGGCTGTACAGCATCAGGTAAACAACAAACTGCGTTTTGAGACATCCGTCAACCTAAGTAATATCACACAGGGTGGTCCCTTCGGTAACCCCGATGGTGGTGCTTTCTTAGGTTCTCCTTCGTTCTCTTCTCCATTGATTATCCCTACTAACCCAATCTTCAACGAAGACGGCTCATTCTTTGGTACCCCTGCAACAGGAGGTCTGGCAGGTATTCTGAACCAGAATGTTATCATGAATGCAAAGTTCAACACAATTAAGAGTGTTATCCGTCAGGTAGTAGGCAATGCAAAGGCTGTTTGGAATCCGTTCAAAGAAGTTACTATAAGTAGTTTCTATGGTTTGGATTACCGTGAGATCAAAGGTGAATACTATGCTGACCCACGTACGGCTGATGGTTTTGGCGTAAGAGGTCGTCTGACCAGCGAAAGCGAGTACAATGCTACTTTCACTGCCAACCCAATCATCATCAACTTTGCAAAAAACCTTGGATCTGATCACAAGATTAACACTACGCTTGCTACAGAGTATGTACAAGAGGTATTTGAAGGGCTGACCCAGCAGATTACTACCTTCCCTACTTCGCAGTTCCGTACACCTAACACAGGCGCTACTCCTGTAGCTATCGGTGGTTTCTGGACAAGCTACCAGCGTGGTGGTGTTGTAGGCAGCACACAATATGGCTTCAAAAACCGCTACTTTATCAACGCAGTTGTTCGTCGCGATGGTTCATCTCGTTTCGGAAATCAAAATCGTTTCGGTACATTCGGTTCAGTTTCTGCAGCATGGTTGATTACAGAAGAAGCCTTCCTAAAAGATCGGGTTGAGTGGATTGATGAGATTAAACTGCGTGGTAGCTATGGTTCTACAGGTAACTCACAAATTGGCAACTTCGATTCCCGCGGTCTGTTTGGTGGTGGTTTCAACTACGGCAACGACGCTGGCATTGCGCCTACCAGTTTGAACAACCCAACACTGCGTTGGGAGCGTCAAATCAACTCTGAAGTAGGTTTAGATCTGGCATTCTTCAACCGCCGTATTACTTCGACTATTGGCTATTTTAACAAAGAAAGCCGCGACTTGTTGTTGAACCAGCCTGTACCTTGGACGAGTGGCTTCGGCAGCATCACAAGCAACGTAGGTCGTTTGTACAACCGCGGTGTTGAATTTGAATTGAACACTGTAAACGTAGATGCGGGCGGTTTCAAGTGGGTAACCTCATTTAATATTACCAAGTTAGAGAACAAAGTAACTCGTCTGACCGGTGCAGATACTGTATTGCCCGGTAACCCTAGTGTTCGTATCGGTCATCCGATTGGCGCTAACTTCACCTCTCAGTATGCCGGTGTAAACCCTGCTACAGGTCGTCCGATGTGGTTTGATGCAAATAACAACTTGACTTATCTGCCATTGAACCCTGTAGACTTCCGCGTATTGGGTGCTAACCTTGCAACCTTGTTTGGTGGCTTTAATAATTCATTCTCTTACAAAGGTTTGGAGCTGACAGTTTTCTTCCAGTATGAGTATGGCCGTAAAGCATTTAATAATCAAACAGGTTTCCTAATGGAAAACGGTGGTCGTATATTCAACTCATTGGTTGATATTTACGAGCGCCGGTGGACAACTCCGGGACAAATCACCGACGTACCTCGTCCAATTAATGGCAACGCAGAGGTGCGTGGTGCAAGCCATCTGTCGGGTTCTCGTACACTGGAAGATGCGTCTTACATCCGTCTGAAGCAATTGACATTGGCTTACAATCTTCCGCAAGGTCTGATACAAAAGGCAAAGATTAGTCGTGCCCGTGTGTATGCGCAGGTTATTAACCTGTTGACATTTACTAAATGGACTGGTTTTGACCCTGAATTTGTCAATCTGGGTGCCGGTAACAATGGTGTTATTCCTCAGGCTCGTAACTATACTTTCGGTGTTGAAATTGGCTTCTAATCCTTAAAATGACGAAAAACTATGAAGAAGATTTCATTAGCTGTAAAAGCATTGGCGCTGGCGGGAACTCTGTTTTTCGCTTCTTGCAGCAACTTCCTGAACGTAGATCCGCGTCAGTCAATTGACTCTTCTACAGCTCTTAATAATCAAGAAGCGCTGGAGGCTGCAGTTTCGGGTATATACGACCGTTTGCAACAGCTTCGTATGTACGGCCGCGACTTTGTTGCTTTGCCTGAAGCTCTTTCCGATAACGGGCGCGCAACCAACAAATCAGGTCGCTTATTTCCTGAGTTTTTGAATCAGCCTAACGCACATTTTGGTGCAGGTACTTGGCAGCTATCCTATTTTGCTATCAATCAGATTAACCTGATTCTGGATAATGCACCACGTGTAAACATGCCTGTCAATACGCGCAATAATATCGAAGGTCAGGCACATTTCCTGCGTGCTTTGATTTATCATAACTTGATGCGCGTATATGCTTACGATCCGGGTGCAATTATAGCACAAAATAATCGCGGAGGTGTTCCCTTAGCACTGACTCCTATTTTGAGCTCCGATCAGATCGAAAAGTTATCTCGTGCATCCATTGATGAAGTATATGCACAAATCTACAAAGATTTGGATGAGGCTATCGTTAAACTGGCTACTACACCTAACAGCCGTGCACCTTTTTATGCAACTCGTGCCGCTGCTGAAGCCTTATATAGTCGTGTAGCCTTGTACCGCCGCGACTATGCAAATGTGGTACGCTTTGCAGATGCTGCATTGAGTAGAAACGTAGGAACATTCGTAACAACTGCACAGTATGTGAGTAGCTGGAGATCGCTGATCCACCCAGAGTCTATTTTCGAGTTGCAGTATGTAACTAACGAGAATCTTGGTGTAAACGAAGCACTCCAAACTACTTACACTACACTGTTAGCTGTTGGCGATCGTACACGTACAGGTGGCTTCGGCGATTTGGTTCCTACTGCTCAATTGCTGAGCTTGATGGAATCGGAAGGCAACGACGTACGTCGTCAGTTGTACGAGTTGGGTACTACAGGTCGTGGGCCTGCCGAAATCGAGTGTACGAAGTTTATGGGCAAAGGTGGTCAGCCTAACTTAGACCATATCCCTGTTATCCGTATTTCTGAGGTATTCTTGAACCGTGCTGAAGCTCATGCAATGCAAGGAAATGATGCATTGGCCTTGGCTGACTTAAACCGTATTCGTACACGTGCGGGGCTGCCAGCAGTAACTTTGTCTGGGCCGGCGTTGCTGGAAGAAATCCTGAAACAGCGTCGTATCGAGTTAGCCTTTGAGGGTGATCGTTGGTTTACGCTGAAGCGTCTGGGCCGCGATATTGTAAAGGCTGCTCCTGCACAGACTGTGCCTTTCATTGATTTTCGCATACTGGCTCCAATTCCGGTACGTGAAATACAGGCGAATCCTAATTTGCAACAAAACTTTGGCTATTAATCCATTAACCTGACTTTTTTAGGGTCGGTTGTATGCGCCTTGTGTACTACCGACCTTGAATGAAAGTGAGTTATTTCAAAACGTAAAGACCATGAAAAAGATATTTAACCTGTTTTTGTTCGTAGGCATTGCCCTTGTTGCAAGCTCTTGCTTTGAAGATAATCGTGTAGTTTGGAGAGGTGCTGTAGTCGAGTTTGACCAAGCTGTTACCATTACTCCTGCGCTGGGCGTAAGATATCCGATTATTAACACTACTCGTGGCGCTACTATTCGCACGCGTATCAATCTGGTAGGTGCGCAGCGTCCGAACGATGAGGTAGTTACTGTATCTGTAGATCCTGTGAGCACAGGCCGCGAAGGTACGCATTTCAATATGCGCAATGGCGGACGTGTTACTATCCCAGCAAACAGTAGCTTTGGTTTCTTAGAAGTAGATGTGCTGAATCCTGCACCTGCTCCGGGAACAAACGTTGTGTTTGTATTTAATCTGGAAGGTAACGAAAATCTCAAACCAAGCGAAAACTACCGCCGTATCGGTTTCCGTCTGAATCTGTAGCTATACCATTATGAATTGCACAATGGATAAATCGAGGCTATTAAAAAAGGCTGAATTTAGCACAGACTTTAGTCTGTAGATATTTGATTATCAAGTGATTAACAAATCACAGAATAAATCTGTGCTATTTTTTGGACACCTTCTCAATATCGGTAGTATAATCATTGCCCCTCTTTTTCCATTGCTCCATTGAGAACTTGACAAATTACTTGCATAGCTCCTATAGAGCAGGAAAAAGGGGGACAGGGTTAATTTTAATGCTACCCATATGCAATCCCTACGAAATAAAAACTGCAATAAAAAACCCGACAGCTTGTAAGATCTGTCGGGTTTTTTATATGAGCATCCAATTACTTTTTGAAAACTAACAGCGGTGTTTTCGTATCGAAGGCAACAGTCTGGCTGATGCTTGGGTTAAATATTTTATCGAACCACGAGCGCTTGTGTGTAAACATTACTAAAAGCGAGGGCTTCTCTTCTGCTATATACTGCTCGATACCTGCTATAATGTCGTTATCATATTCGGTCTGAACCAATGTGATGTGTATTTTACTGTAATCAAACTTGGAGGTGAGTAGGTTAAGCGTTTTTTCTTTGTCGAACTTAGTAATATCTACCAGCTGCGGATAGACAGGATAGACGTGGAAAATATCAATCAGGGCGTCAAATGGTTTGGCAAAATCTATAATACGTTCCAGTTCATCGCCAAAATCTGTTAGATCTGAAGCATAGCCGATTTTGGTAATGCTGTTGATAGGTGTATCTACAGGTACTGCAAGTAAAGGTATGTCTACATTCGTAATGAGATTTGCCGTATTACTGCCAAAGAATACTTTTTTCAGCCCGCTTGCCCCCTGCGTCCCCATGATGATCATGTCTGCCTTATGTTTTTCGATAACTATGTGGATCATATGTTTAAAAGCACCGTATTCCACATCTATGGCATACTGCTCGGGGTTAGCCGTAATACCTGTGTTTGCATATGCTTTTGCTACTTGAGCACGCAGCTCTTCTGTGTTCTCTTCGATGTCGCTTTTCACTAATTCGTGGTACAGGTGTACAGGTGCTGTTTCAGGAACAATAGTATCTGTCGCTTTGAAGAAGACCAAGTGGCTGCCAGTGATGCCGGCAAAGCGAATAGCATATTGCATAGCTTTGAGCGCATTATCAGAAAAATCGGTAGGTACGAGAATGGTTTTCATAAATCTGTTGGTAGATTGTAAGGTTTAGCAATATATAAGACATAGATCTGACAAACAATGTCTTAAGGCATCTTTTGCAAAAAAAATACAACTATTTGGTTTGGTGCAGGCATACGAGTAGGCTGCGAGCGCCGTGCGCACCTACTACAAGCGATTGCTCAATGTCTGCCGTCCGCGATGGCCCAGATATAAAGATGCCAAATCCACTGTCAATGCTCCTGATGTTTGCGTAGGCTTCGTGCATATTGCCGACTAAGCGATCGGCGGGAAGCACGATGACCAAGTGCTGTGTAATAAAGGGAAGCGCTCTGTGTCCCATTTGGGCTTCTGTTAGCCAGATCGCGCCGTTTTCTGCCACGCCAAACAGGCCTTCAACAATTGCAAGATCTACTCCTGCAAGCTCAGCAGGATGTTGTATGTCTGCGATAGCAACATTACCTGTAACAGACGGATGGACGCTGCAAATAGTGGCGGCATTCGGGTAGCATTCGCTGATAGCTTTTTGCAGGGATTCTGCCGAGTCGGTAAAGGCAACAGTTGCGCTGATGCTTCTCAGCATGTCTGTAAATTGTTGCCGCAGCGCTGTTATCGTCGCATCAGCGGCAGAGAATGGAGGGATACAAGGAGTTGTAACCGGATCGGGTTTGTTTTTTCGGATGGCTGCGAGGATATGCTCGCGGCTGTTGCTGTTTGTTTTCATATGCTGTTGATGGGGTGTAATAGATAATAGAAACACCCTGCTACAAAATGCAGCAGGGTGTTTGGAACATAAACCTATTAAAACAACTTAAAACCTTTATAGATAAAACAACGTGTATCATAAATTGGTTGCAATCGCCTCTCACTTTTGCTTGATACGAAACTCCAAATCGTGCATATCGCTGTAAATTTTCTCAGCTTCCTTAAGAATATCACCAACTACGCGCTGACCGTCGGCCTTAGCGCTGTTGATCGGTTCGTCTTTCTTTTCTGCCAGCGCCTCTCTGAGTTCTTTGAGGGCATCCAGATACTTATCCAAACGATAACTTAGTCTGTCGCGTAAATTGACTCCTTTATCCGGGGCGAAAAGCATACCTGCTACAAATCCTGTTGCTGCACCGACTATGAAACCCAGAAGTGTTCTTCCTGCTTTGCTCATGACTATTGAAGTATTGTTATTTTCAAATATACGAAAAATCCGGCTTATTTGTTGTCAATCAGTCCGCGTCCACTTTTACGAATTTTGCCCATGCGCTGCAAGTCGGTCGCAATGGTATTGAGTAAACCATTAACGAAGAAATAGCTCTTTGGAGTACTGTATAGTTTCGAAATTTCGATGAATTCGTTAATTGTTACCTTGATGGGAATGCTTGGGAAGTGAATCATCTCGCTGATAGCTAAGTTGAGAATCGCTTTATCTAATGCGGTAATGCGGTCAATGTCCCAGTTTTGGGTGCGTTCGGCTATTGTCTTTTGTGCCAGTTCGGCCTCTTCTACTCCTTTGGCGAAGAGTTCGATCAGATATTCCCTGTCGTCTGCCCAGTTGGGCGAAAGCTCTTGCAAAGGTATCTGTTCGCCTGCGGGTGTTTCGGCTATGCGCTTAATTGTTTTGATAGCCATACTCTTAATAACAGGCATATTGTCTGCCCAGCCAATGTCGCTTTCCTCAAAATAGGTAACAACAGCATCGTTGCTAAGTAAAAACTGCTTGACAAGGCTGAGTACGATTTCCAGTTCATCTTTATCGGATACCTCCGGCAGGTTGCGGTATTGCTGGTAAAACTCTTCTTTGAGCATTAATTTGTACCACTCGCGAACCTGCTCGCTGTCCCATGCGATATTGCGGCGCAGCGCTTCGTCTTTTAGCGCCCGATGCTCAGCCAGTTTAGCGAGGATAGGATTTTTGGATAGCTTGAATGTGTATTCGGCAACTGTTACCTGTGTAAATTTCCTGTTCAGGTGATCCTGTTGTTCTTTTTTTGCCTGAGCGCGCATTTCTACGAGCAGCAGTAAAAACTTGAGGTAGTTATCGAATATCTTTTCGGTTTCCCGAACCAGCGAACGGCTCAGGTTGTCGTAGTCTTTTTTGAGTGCTTGATGATAAAATTTAATTGCTTCGGAGACTGATTGCTCTATCTTGGGGCTAACAGGCTTGTCCAATCGCAACACTTTGTTGAGATATTGTTCTTTAAAGAGTTCCTGTGCCTGATCTCTTTCTGCTGCCAGTTTGACAGGATCTTGCACTTCCATCGAATTTAGATCCGGCAGGAAATCAGATGCAATTTTATCTAAAGCAAGTTCATAGTCCGATTGTTGGCATTGCTGGTAAGCATATAGGCTTTGTACAGCTTTAGCACGAAGTAGTCGCCGATTGAGCATATAAAAATGTTAAACCGCCTTACACAGGCATAAAGCGGCGCAAATGTACGAAAAAAGGGAAGCGTGTGAGCTATTGAGCGGCCCATTTTTTTGCTTCTGCAAGCGTATCGAATACTTCGATGGCGTATTTGGCTTGGCTGTTGTCCATCAGAAATAATTCAAGCGAAATATTGGCAAAAAGGTCTGTGGTTGAGATAATCGCCATTTTTTTCAAACCAGCTTCATTCATTTGTGGTGTCCACTCAGAAACCAGCCAATCAATGATCTCATTCCATGGGCCAACAATACTTGAGTGGTCTGCGACAAGCGAGCGAATACCTTTTGTGCGTACTACTTCTGCAATTTTGCCGTAGCCGGTAATTAACTCGTCCATGAGCAGGAAGCCGCGCCATTTATAGTAAAGTTGTTGCAGGGATATATCAGGCTCAAGAAACATATATACATATCCGCCCTCATTTTTGAGTTCCAGAACAGAACCGTCTTCAGGCGCTTGAGATAATAATGTATGATCCATTGACTTGTTGAGTAGGAATAAAAATCAACACAAATAACGTAATTCGATCAGCAATTAACAAACTGTCAATTAAAAACCTCTGCAAATTGAAATTTGTTACCATCAAATAAGCCTAAGTCGCTCATCTTAAGCGCCGGAATCACTAACAGCGCCATAAAACTCAGCGTCATAAAAGGTGCTGCCAGTGGTGTTCCCAATTTTTTGGCAAAGGTATCAATATCCTGATAGGCTTGCGCCACTTGAAAGGCATCTCTGTCTGACATTAGCCCTGCTATAGGGAGCGGCAGCAACTGCACCTCTGTGCTGCTGCACGCCGAAATACCTCCCTGCGCTTCAATAATTGCATTAATAGCTTTGCAGAGGAAGACATCGTGTGTGCCAACGGCTACTATATTATGCGAATCATGAGCAACTGAGGAAGCTATGGCACCCGCTTGCAGTCCAAAACCACGGATAAAACCAATGGCAGGAGGGCTGTCCCGATAACGGTTCATCACCACAATTTTCAACAGATCTCTTGCAGGGTCGGCTATGGCAAAGCCATCCTGAACGTTAGCAGGCACAATCTCCTCGCGGGTAATCAGTTGTCCATCGAGCGCAACAATAGCGCGAACTTTATCAGATGTTGCCTTGATCTGAAGCGATTTTTCGCTCACAGGTCGGCAACTGAATCGGTTAATGGCAGCTGCTGCAGGTGCTTTGATAAAAGATTTGCCGTTTTCGGCTACCAACTCTCCGTTGATCCATGTTTGAAGCACCTTGAACTGCTGTAGATCTTCTACCAGAATACAATCTGCGGGGTCGCCGAGGCGAAGCTGTCCTACTTCCAGTCCATAGTGTCGGATGGGGTTGAGGCAGGCGGCCTGTAGTACCTTAAACACATCTACGCCTAAGGCAACGGCGCGAGCTGCCAATTGGTTGATGTGTCCCTCCAGCAAGCTGTCGGGGTGTTTGTCGTCTGAACAGAACATGATTTGCTGCCAGTGCTCGTGGAGCAAGGGGGCAAGCGCATGAAAGTTTCTGGCCGCGCTGCCTTCTCTGATGATGATCTTCATGCCGGCGGCTAATTTGTCTAGGGCTTCTTCGGCGGTAAAACACTCATGATCGGTGCTTATGCCTGCGGCTGCATATTGCCGCGCTTGCTCGCCGCGCAGTCCGGGTGCGTGTCCATCAATCGGTTTGCCAAGTTGGCGGGCGATACTGATTTTAGCAGCTACCCCCGCATCGCGATGTAAAACCCCTGGCCAGTTCATCATCTCGGCAAGATATTTGAGATGATCTACCTGAAAAAGTTCCCTGACCTGTTCCGGACCAATTGTATCGCCTGCTGTTTCAAAAGCAGTGGCAGGCACACACGAGGGTACGCCAAAGCAAAATTTGAAAGGAACGCTATTGCCATTGCGTATCATATAGCGCACTCCTGCTATGCCTGCTACGTTAGCTATTTCATGTGGATCGGAGACGGTAGCTACTGTGCCGTGCAACACTGCCAACCGGGCAAATTGTGCAGGTACAAGCATCGAACTTTCAACGTGTACATGCGCATCAATAAAGCCGGGCAACAAAAAATACTTACAAGGTAAGTCAGTCGGATGAATGGCATTAATTTTACCCTTGCTGATTTGCACTTCTGCGGGAAAAATGCGCCGCTCTGCAATATTTACTACATTTGCGCGTATGCTAATAAGATGATTCATAACCCTTTGATATGAGAAAAGCCATTTATTTCATGCTGTTTTGCATACTGACGATGGGATTTACTTCCTGTCTGCATGCGCCTAATACCGGTTGGACACCTCGCAAGTCTAAGCCAATCCGTACCGGGAAGCCCACCGAATATACAAAAGTGAACAAACGCATTCGAATGTGGTAATGAAAAAGGGGATATTCTTCCGTTATTTTTCGGCAGGCAAATTTTTGCTGCTGCTGAGCATTGTAGGTATGATGAGTTGCTACCATGCGCCACGCACTGCGTGGACTCCTGTAAAACCTAAAAGAATCAAGCCTGATGTTTACCCGCGTTAACTACTTTCGTTGGCTGATGATGGGCTTGCTGGTAGTAGCAACGCTTTTTTCAGGCTGTGTTTCGGGCAAAAAAGGCAAAAAGGTAAAAAGAGGTAAGCCAATTCCCTGCCCCGTCAAAGATTGTTAACTATTTTGTCAGGCTCATAGCTACCCGAAAGCCGAAAAACGGCCCTATATCGTTGGGCATATTACTGATGCGAATGGCAATGCGGTTATCTTCGGCATAGTTGATCCACGAGCCGCTGCGCATGACGCGCATAGAGCCTTTGGGTGGTCCCTGAGGGTCTTTTTCAGGACTTTTGGAATAATAATCGCTGTCGAACCAGTCTTGTACCCACTCCCACACGTTGCCGCTCATGTCGTATAGCCCGAGTTCGTTAGCAGACTTTTCACCTACAGGCTGTGCGCGTTTGTTGGAATTTTTATCGAACCAGCCAACCTCTTCCAATTGGTTAGAACCTGCAAAGCGTGTTTTTCGCGTTTTAATCCCCCCGCGTGCTGCAAATTCCCATTCGGCTTCGGTTGGCAAGCGGTAGGGTTGCCCTGTTCTTTGTACCAGCCACTTGCAGTAGGCGTTGGCATCGTTCCAACTGACATTGACAATTGGTGCATTGTCTTGCCAGCCCCATTTGGGAGTTTCGGGCATTGCGCGTCCTGTTTCCTTACAAAATTCGCGGTACTGCGCCACTGTAACTTCGTATTTGCCAATGTAAAAACTACTTACATATACTTTGTGTATAGGTTGCTCTTCCGGTTCTCCGTCTTCGCTACCCATAAGGAAAGCACCGCCTTCTACAAATACTACTTCAGGTGGATTTTTTAGTACAGAAGGTATTTCCTGTTTGCGGGCTGCTGCTGAAATAACGGCTTTCTCCGTACCTTTGAAAGGCGTTTGCGCAGTTGCTGCACTAATAAATAAGCAGAAAAAGCAGGCAAACGATAAGTTTTTTTTCATAGAAATATCTCTCCGACGTAGCAATAGCAATAAACATACCTAACCTAAAAATACTACCTTTGAGGCATGACGGCAAAGATACTTATCCTCGACTTTGGTTCACAATATACGCAGTTGATTGCGCGTCGGGTACGCGAACTGAATGTGTACTGCGAAATTTATCCGTTTAATCACTATCCTACCATAGATGCAACGGTAAAGGGAGTTATCCTTTCCGGAAGTCCCTGCTCGGTGCGCGATGCAGGCGCACCGGATGTTAATTTGGCTGACTTTGGCTCGCTGCCTGTTCTGGGGGTGTGCTACGGTGCGCAGTTGATAGCACAAAAGGCAGGCGGCAACGTACTTCCCTCAACGATCCGAGAATATGGCAGAGCTAATCTGACTTATATCCACGAAGGCGATCCGCTTTTTCGATACCTTTCGCCACAGTCGCAGGTGTGGATGTCGCATGGCGATACTATTGCTGCCCTATCTGATGAGTTTGAGATTACTGCCAGTACGGCTACTGTCAAAGTAGCTGCCTACAGACACAAATCAGCACCTATTTACGGCATCCAGTTCCACCCTGAGGTAACGCATTCGCTGGAGGGCAGGCAACTCTTGCGCAACTTCGTAGTAGATATTTGCCACTGCAAACAGGATTGGACTTCGGAGGCTTTCATAGATAACACTGTATCCGAACTGCGTGCCCAGTTAGGTAACGATAAGGTCGTGCTAGGGCTTTCCGGCGGTGTAGATTCTTCTGTAGCAGCGCAACTGCTTCATCGCGCAATCGGTAGTAACTTGTACTGCATTTTTGTAGATAATGGATTGCTGCGCAAAAATGAGTTTGCCCAAGTGCTGCATTCCTATCAAGACATGGGGCTGAATGTACGCGGGGTAGATGCCAAAGCGCGTTTCTACGATGCACTCAAAGGACTTTCAGACCCTGAGCAGAAGCGAAAAGCGATCGGCAGAGTTTTTATAGAAGTATTTGACCACGAGGCACATAGTATTTCAGATGTAAAATGGCTGGGGCAGGGAACTATTTACCCCGACGTGATCGAGTCGGTATCGGTGAAAGGCCCTTCAGCAACGATTAAAAGCCACCACAACGTAGGCGGCTTACCTGAAACGATGAAGCTCAAAGTAGTTGAGCCATTGCGTCTGCTATTCAAAGATGAGGTGCGTGCGGTAGGCCGCGCGTTGGGTATGCCCGATACGCTGCTGGGTCGCCATCCGTTCCCAGGACCGGGATTGGCTATCCGCATTCTGGGCGAAATTACACCTGAAAAGGTAGCTGTTTTGCAAGAAGTAGATCATATTTTTATCAATGGCTTGCGCGAGCATGAAATCTACGATCAGGTGTGGCAGGCAGGCGCTATCTTGCTACCTATCCAGAGTGTAGGAGTGATGGGCGATGAGCGCACCTATGAGAATGTGGTTGCCCTCCGCGCTGTTACCAGTGTAGATGGTATGACGGCCGACTGGTGCCGACTGCCCTATGAGTTTTTGGCAGAAATCTCTAACCGGATTATCAATCGGGTAAAAGGTGTCAACCGCGTTGTTTACGACATCAGCAGCAAGCCACCTGCAACGATTGAGTGGGAATGATACCATGATGAATCTTACAACAGGTAATACTTCGCTGCGGACTTTGCGAAAAATCATTGCGCCTTTTCCGGTAGAGCCTTTTTTACCGCAAAGAATGCCAAGTTTTACACGGAGAATGTCAGGACACTGAGGTGCAATTCATTTAGTATTATTTGCGCACTTTTTTCCATATGCCGTTGGCTAACAGCACTTTATCTAATACGGCATATGGAATTTTCACTTCCTGCGGACCTGAGGCGTAAGGCGCAACCTGATAAGGCGCAAAATAGATCTTCAGCCCTTGCGAAGTCAATTCAAAATCTTTGAAATTATCAATGTTAGGCTCTAATCCTGCCAAGACCCTCGCAGAGTCTGAACCGATTTCCTCTAAACGACTCAGCAAATCATTTTGGCAGTATTTAGCTATTTGATTGATATAGTCGCTTTCAGGATTAAAAAGATCAGGAAGTTCTAAAAATTTTTTATTGCCTACATCAAAATTGACTTGATGAAAATACTGCATACCATGCGCTCCGCCATAAAAGGAATCAAAAGCAAACTGAATAGCAATAAAATCATCAGTGATGATGCCCGGTTGATAATTGATATAAAGCGAAGTGTTTTTCCCGATATTTGTGTAAGTTGCTGCTGCGGCAGAGTCTAACCAGATTTTCTCCTGATAATCAGGCGGAATCATCTCTTTTTCAAATATTTTCACATTTTCGTCCACCAGATTTTTAACCCATGTATTGAAAATCTGTGCTGCTTCTTCGTTGTGCCAATCGCTGATGACAGGATAATTAATTGACAGGATGTGCCGTACTGTATCCACAACCGAAGTATCTGAACTTCGCATGTAAACCGTAATTAACTCTCGTTCAATACTTTCAGTATCTAATCTAAAGGAAGGTTCTTCATTGTTAGCATTTTTTTTACTACATCCTACCATTAAGCAAATAAAACAGGCAGCCAGAAGGAATGAAATATTTTTTTGCATAGGTTTAGCGTTTTCAATCGGGCAGCTAATATAATAATTGTATCGCATTAGCGGCGGTACATTGCCGATAACTGTTTAATTTCGCCCGAATTGAAGGGATATGATAATGAAGAAATTAGATCTGAAACAGTTTGTGCGCTGCTGTGTATGGTTGCTTTTGTTCCCTCTTGGTGCGCAGGCACAGGCATTAAAGCCTATGAAAACGGGCGAATTACAACTGTCGCTCAAAAAGTTAGGTGTCTTAGGCTCAGTACTCTACATTGCTGCCCACCCCGACGATGAAAACACGCGCCTCATTGCTTATCTAGCTAAACATAGGCACTACGAAACCGCCTACCTCTCGCTTACTAGAGGCGACGGGGGGCAAAACCTCATCGGCAGCGAACAGGGCTATTTGCTCGGCATCATTCGCACGCAGGAGCTGCTCGCTGCACGGCGCATTGACGGAGGCAAACAGTTTTTCAGCACCGCCAACGACTTCGGTTTTTCGCGCAACCCCGTGGAAACCATGCTGTTGTGGGACAGCGCCCGCGTACTGGCAGACATGGTTTGGGTGATTCGCAAGTTCCGCCCCGATGTGCTTATTACGCGCTTCCCAACCGATGGCAGCGGCGGGCACGGACATCATACAGCCTCTGCCCTGCTTGCCGAAGATGCATTCCGCGCCGCAGCAGACCCGAAAATGTTCCCCGAACAACTGCAATATGTGCGCACATGGCAACCCAAACGCCTGCTCTGGAACAAATGGCGCGGCGTGAATGATACGGCTAAAATTGATGAAAGTCAGTTTCTGCCAATGGACGTGGGCACGTACAATCCGCTGCTCGGCGAAAGTTACTACGATATTGCAATGGACAGCCGCAGCCAGCACAAAAGTCAGGGCTTCGGCGCTGCCAAAGAACGCGGTACGCGCATGGAGTACGTCCAGCACATCATGGGCGACCGCGCACAGAAAGATATTTTTGACAACATCAATACAAGCTGGGCACGCATCAAAGGTGGTGAAAAAATCGGCAAGCTGATTGATGAAGCCATCGCAAAATTCAACCCTGAAAACCCTTCAGCGATTGTGCCGACGCTCTTGCAGGCATACCGCCAATTAGACACGTGGAAAGCTGCTAACGACGATGAGCGCTATTGGGTAGCGGTGAAAAAGGAAGAAATCAAAGAGGTTATCCGCGAATGTGCGGGGCTTTGGTTTGAAATAGTGGCGGAGGATTACTCTGCCGTAGCAGGCGACAGTATCCAAACCACAACAACGGTGATCAACCGCAGCCCCCTACCTTTCAAATGGCGCATTTACGATGTAGAATTTGCGCAGGAGTTTGACAAATCTAAGGGTGGAAAAACTAACAAGGATATTGCTCTTGCCAATAATATTCCGCAAATAGTCAAATCTAAACATCGTTTATCGGAAAAATTAGCCATTTCGCAGCCCTACTGGCTCATCAAGCCGCTCAACAAAGGCATGTATCAGGTGGATGACTGGAACTTGGTCGGTTTGCCCGAAACGCCTCCCCAACATACTGTTCTTTTTGGAGTGGAATTAGACGGCGTAATACTCAGCTACCGCATCCCGATGATGTACAAATGGACGCACCGCGTGGACGGCGAACAGTACCGCCCCTTTGAGATTGTGCCGCCCGTTACTGCTAATATCAAAGACAAAGTTTATGTATTTTCCGACCGCAGCCCCAAAGAAGTGCGGCTTGTACTGAAAGCAGGACGCAATCAGGTAAAAGGCAGTGTAGCCTTGCAAATGCCGCAGGGATGGCGCACTGAACCTGCTGCCATAGATTTTTCGCTTGCCGTTAAAAAGGAGGAAAAAACCATCAGTTTCCAACTGTTCCCACCCGAAGGAGGCAGCACCGCAGAAATCGGCGTGCTTATCAACGGGCAGCCGGCGCACAGCTTAGACGAAATCAACTATCCGCATATTCCGATTCAGTTACTTTATCCGAAGGCAGCTGCCAGAGTGGTGAAATTAGATATTCAGACACGGGGCAAAGTCATCGGCTACTACGACGGCGCAGGTGATGAAATTCCTGCCAGTTTGCGCCAAATCGGCTATCAGGTAATCAATCTGACCGATGAAAATTTTGACAACATGAATCTTTCTCAATTTGATGCGATTATTACGGGAGTACGCGCCTACAACGCCCGACCTCGCATCAAATTCCACAGTCCGAAATTATTGGAATATGTAGAAAAAGGAGGCACGCTGATTGTCCAATACAACGTCAATTTTGGCTTGGGAACGCAGCAAATCGGACCTTATCCATTTCGCATCTCCCGCGAGCGTGTAACGTTAGAAGATGCGCCTATCAACTTTGTCAATCCCGACCATCCGCTGCTGAACGCTCCCAATAAAATTACGCAAGACGATTTCAAAGACTGGGTGCAGGAGCGCGGCTTGTACTTCGCCGACCACTGGGATGAGAGGTACGAAACCGTCATCTCTTGCGCCGACCCCGGTTCTGACCAATTAAAAGGCGGCTTGCTTGTTGCCAAATATGGCAAAGGAGCGTTTATTTATACAGGCTACGCTTTCTTCCGACAACTGCCCGCAGGAGTATCAGGCGCGTATCGTTTGTTTACCAACCTTATTTCTTACGGCAAATGAGCAGCGAAGAAGAAAAAGACCGCCTGCCGCCATTTTTCCGCTCTTGGCGGCAAATGTACATCGCGCTGATAGTTTATTGGGCGCTGTTAATCGGGCTAATGTATGCTTTTTCGCTTTGGATGAGATAGCGTAACTAATTTTTGTAAACCAACGCCCTTTATTTGCGTATTATCAACCAACTATCCGAAGTTCATGAAAGTTCTCATCAATGAAACTCAATCGCTGCCACGCTTGAGCGTCAATAAGTTATGGAAAGATTTGCTGGATGCCTTCGATATAGAAAAAGGCATCGTTTATACCTTCTACAACCTGCTGATACGACCACATAAGGCGATTGCAACCTATTTATTTGAAGACCGAAGCCGATTAATTAATCCGTTTAGATTTTTAGTCATTAGCATTACCATCATAACGTTTCTACTGCTAAAAACGCAAGCTTTCAAGGATGCCATTTCGTTGCAAATAGATGATTTTCCTCAGCAGGCTCAGAAAGATAGCGTTGATGATGAGATAGACAATAAGATTATGCAACTTTTCTCTTCAAAATCAAACATGGTAACTTTAATGGTTGAGTTGGTCAATGACACCTTCGGCATTTCTTATTTGCTTTTCATACCAATAGTAGCGCTTGTCTCATACATATCTTTTCCTAAAAACCGACTGTTTTTCGGCGAGCACATAATCGTACATACCTATCTTTCAGGTTTTTGGAACTTTGCCTTGGTTGCATATTTTCCTTTTCTCAAATTATTCCCCGAATCGCTCAATCTAATATTCACCATCTATGCGTTATGTTATTTTTCTAGTCTTTTGTTCGTTTACAAAAGCCTAAGCCAATGGACATGGATTAAAACCGTTATTTACACCCTGCTAACTTTTTCCATCGGCATGATGTTATTTGTCGGCTGCTATATCGTACTGCTTGCGACAAACCTTGTAATCAAGGTTTACAACATTGTCAGCACAACTTAATTCCATTTAGTTTTGCTAACTTGCAGCCTGTTGCAAAACGCTTGGTTTGTTCAAGCCAAATCACGTTATCATAAAAATTTTATCATGAGCGATATACAAAAACTCAAAACGCTTGCCACACAAATCAGGCGCGACATTTTGCGCATGGTGCATGCCGTTCAGTCAGGTCATCCGGGCGGTTCGCTGGGCTGTGTCGAGTATTTTGTCGCCCTCTACGGCTCGGTGATGAAACACAACCCGCGCTTTCAACCTGACGGCATTGGCGAAGACCTCTTCTTTCTCTCTAATGGACATATTTCGCCTGTATGGTATAGTACGCTGGCGCGTTTTGGCTATTTTAAAACCGAAGAGTTGGCTACTTTTCGTAAAATCAACTCTCGGCTGCAAGGGCATCCCGCTACCGAAGAAGGATTGCCCGGCGTTCGCGTAGCTTCCGGCTCGCTGGGTCAGGGACTTTCCGTAGCTGTTGGCGCGGCACAAGCCAAAAAACTCAACAACGACTCGCACTTGGTCTATGTACTGATGGGCGATGGCGAACAACAGGAAGGACAAATCTGGGAAGCTGCTATGTACGCCGCCCACCATAAAGTTGATAATCTAATTGCAACTGTTGATCTGAATGGTCAGCAGATTGACGGCCCTGTTAGCAAAGTAATGGACTTGATAGACTTGGGCGCTAAATACCGCGCCTTTGGCTGGCAGGTAATTGAATGCGCTGAGGGTAACGACTTGGAGCAAGTAATTGCGGCTCTGCAACATGCCAAAACTTTAGCCGGAAAAGGCAAACCGGTGCTCATGCTAATGCACACCGAAATGGGCTATGGAGTAGATTTTATGATGCACTCGCACAGGTGGCACGGTGTAGCGCCTAACGATGAGCAGCTGGCAACCGCGCTGGCACAACTCCCCGAAACAGAGTTTAAAGACTATTGAGAACTTTATTACCGCATAGCGCGTTATTAACCACGTAAACGATACAGCCCAAAAACTGTATTGACTTTCTAAACTTTAAGCATGGAAGGATTAATTATGACCGCCCAGTTAATTCTGGCGATCACCATTATGGTAGGTCTGCACGAATTAGGGCATATGTTGCCGGCCAAGTGGTTCGGCATGCGGGTAGAGAAATTTTCTATCGGATTTCCACCCAAACTTTTTGGATTTAAAAAAGGCGAAACTGAGTACATGGTAGGCGCATTGCCACTGGGAGGTTTCGTTAAGATTTCGGGTATGGTAGATGAATCGCTCGATACTAATAGTTTAGCATCAACACCCCAGCCATGGGAATACCGCTCCAAACCAGCCTATCAGCGACTGATTGTGATGCTCGGAGGCATCACCGTGAATGTGCTGACAGGCATTATCGTATTCATCGGATTGGCTTATTGCTTAGGTGAAAGCTATCTACCTGTAAGCGAGGTAAACAAGCATGGCATCCACGTAAGTAAAATAGCCGAAGAAATCGGGCTGAAAGAAGGCGACAGACTCATCGCGATCAACGGTAAACCCTTAGAGCGCTATGAAGATGCGCGCAACCCGAGTTTCTTTCTGGAGCAAGGCAGCTACTACACTATCCTGCGCGATGGCAAAGAAATGATGATTCCGATTCCTGCCGACCTGATGGACAAACTTGGCGATAAGCAAAACGCATCTTTCATTGAGCCACTCTACCCGTTTGCAATTGGCGAGGTGCAGGCTGATATGCCCGCCGGAAAAGCAGGTTTGCAGCCGGGCGATAAAATCATCGCTGCTAATGGGACACTCGTTGCCTATTTTCAGCATTTGAAAGCCTTTTTGGAAAAAAATAAAGGTGAAGAGGTAGAGCTAACGATCGAGCGCAATGGCGAACAATTGACCAAACGCGTGCAAATCACCCCTGAAGGAACGATCGGCTTTCGCCCGGAATTTCTTTTGCAGGCTGCTACGCGCAAATATAGCTTGGGCGAGTCAGTGGTACGCGGTACAGTCAATGCCTTCGACGTGGTTTTTGTACAGCTGAAAGCCTTTGGCAAAATGTTTCGTGGCGAAATGTCCGTAACCAAATCGCTCAGCGGCCCGATTGGAATTGCCAAAGTGTTTGGCGGTACTTGGGACTGGGTGCGCTTCTGGTCGCTGGTGGGGCTGCTTTCTATGGTACTGGCATTTATGAACCTGCTGCCTATCCCTGCATTAGACGGCGGTCATGCGGTATTCCTGACCTATGAAATAATTTCGGGACGCACTCCTTCACAAGAGTTTCTCGAAGGCGCACAAAAAGTAGGCATGATACTGCTGTTGGGTCTGATGGTATTTGCCTTCGGCAACGACATTTACAAACTGATTTTCAATTAATGAACCCATACTGATTAACGCAAGGAGGCTGTCTAAAAAGGCTGAATGTGGCACAGACTTCAGTCTGCAGCTATTTGATTATCAAGTGATTAACAAATCACAAACTAAAGTCCGTGTTACTTTTTGGACAGCCTCTTTTTTCAGATCGCCGCATGAAAAAACTATGCGCTAAGCTAATACTGAAGTGAATCGGTTGCTTTTGGGAAACAACCCGACAATGCTTCACTCGCAGATCGGGAGATAGTCGCTTAGGCAAGATGCAGTTTTTTCATTTTTGATTTCAGCGTATTCAGGCTGATACCCAATGCTTTGGCAGTATGCGAAAGGTTGTGGCGAAAGTGTTGCAAAGCCCTTTTGATATGCTCCCGTTCCATACTGTCCATATCCCAGCCTGTTGACTGCACCTTGATTTCTGTTTCGTCGAAATCAATTTCGTTAAGCACCATGTCAATAGTGATGCGCGGCTCGTGGCGATAGAATACGTACAAACCGGCAATCAGATTTTGCAGTTGCCTGATATTGCCCGGAAAGTTGCAGCGGATGATAAAATCAACTGCTTCCGGGCTGATAGCAGCCACTATCCGATGGTTGAGCTTATTGGCTTGCTGCTGCCATAGGAAATCGAACAGTTGCCGACGGTCCTTTTCGGGCAGATCTGCCCAGGCGGGCAGGCGAATCGGAGCAGGGTTCAGCCGGTAGTACAGGTCGTCGCGAAAGCGGTTTTGGGCGATCATCTGCGGCAGGTGGCGATGCGTAGCGGCAATGATTCGCACATTGACTTTTTTAGGACGCGTATCGCCAAGCGGCGTAACCAAACCATCTTGCAATACACGCAGCAGCGACTGTTGGAGCAACAGCGAGGCATCGCCGATTTCGTCCAGAAATAACGTACCGCCATTAGCTACTTCAAAATAGCCTGCTCGATTTTCGGCAGCTCCCGTAAAAGCGCCCTTTTTGTACCCGAAGAGTTCGGCGCGGAGTAGTTCGTCGGGCATAGCCGCGCAGTTAATCGCAATAAAGCGCCCTCTGCCCGATATGCTATGGATATAACGCGCAACCTGTTCTTTGCCCGAACCCGAAGGCCCTGTAATCAGCGTAGGAAAGTTGGGCAGCGAAGCTACCTGACGCGCCCGTCGGTAGGCGGCCTGCATCGCATCTGTGATTATGGTCTCCGCCGATCGGCTATCGCCACGGGTGTGTACCAATAGCCCGTATGCCTGTGTAGATTGCTCTTTGGTCAGATCAATTTCCAATATTTCAGGTATTCCGCTTTCGGTAAATTCAGGTTTGCGCATATGGAACAAGCGCGTAAAATCGCGGCAGGAGGTCATGCAGCACAATACCCAAGCCAACTGCATCATCTGATAACCCGAATTGTAGAAGATATTTACTTTGCTGTTGTCGCGAAGAGAGAGCAAAAAAGGCTCGACCTCCCCTTTGATCCGCGCAAGGTCTATCGGATCGGGAATATTCATGTACACAGGTGTGATCCGATGTGCGGGAAAGTCCTTGCTCAGCTTTTGCAAGATCGTGCCCATCTGCGGATCTTCGCGCGGCGAGGCTTTGGTGGAAAGCAGATAGTGCCTGTCGCAGTCGTGTGCAGGCATATAGTACCTGTGCAGCCGCCAAGTCATGCCGCTAACGGCAGGTATATGCGGACGCTCGTTTTCAAAATCGAAACGGTAGTCTAACCATGAAACCAACACATTTTCCATTGCTTATGCTTGCGACTTAATCGCATCTCCAGCTTTTAAATCGGTATAAATCTGCCCTGTTGCGAAGGAGAAAGCCGAACAAAGAGTATGCCGAGTACTTTTTGCGCAGCGAAGTAAAGGTCGGCAATCAGCCCGATGGGCAAACATGTATTTGCTCATCTGTCCGTACCATGCTCCCCACATAAAAAATTGCAGGAACATCATTGCCGACAGGCGAAGGCGAAAGATTGTCTCCGTATTAGTTCCAGTGGCGTTGGCTGTTGATTGCTTCTTTGTCGCGGAATGCCTTTTCCAGGTCAATCCCAAAATGATTGGCTAAATCTAACAAATAGCCGAATACATCCGCAAATTCCTCCTCCAAATTGGGCTGTTTGTGGGCTTTGGAAGGTTCGATATAGAGTTTGCGGTGGCGGCGGATTGCTTTTGCCAGCTCGCCGACTTCTTCAGAAAAGAGCAGAAAAAGCTCTAATTCTGTATTTTTTGCCCATCCGCGCTCCGCGCAGACTTGTTCCATGTAAGCCTGATAATCTGCCAATGTTGGTTTTTCGGGAAGTTGTGCCATCAGTAGTGTATTTGTTTGAATGAACTGCTAATGTATGCTAAAATGATTGCAGATATGCAAGGTTCATTCTACAGGCATTACAGGAAATAGGGTTTTGGAGGCAGGCAGTGCAGGGCAAATCAATTTATTCTTTAATTTTGAACGCAACCCGACAGGCAGCCTATGACAACATTTATAGACAATATCAATCAAGTGCGCCGTTTTTACTTTTTAGCTGCGCTGTTAGTTGCTATTCCGTTGTTGTTGATTTTTTTCCGCGAATCGTTAGGCATAAGTATGTTTGACCTTCGCCTGCTGGTTTTTGTAGTAGTTACGCTGGTGATTGGTAGTTTTCTTATGATGAAGCCTACTTACATCCGCTATGAAAACAACGGCAAGGTAATGCGTCTGCATTTCTACAACCTGTTGCAGTTGCCATTTGTCCGTCGGGGAGGTAAGGTAATCGAGATCCGAAAGGACGAGTTCCGCAACTACGAACTCAGCAGCTACAACTACGGCATGAGCAAAACCCTTGTACTGGTGATCCAAGAGCGTGCCGCACTACTCCCCTATCCACCTGTGAGCGTATCGCTGCTCAACAAACAGCAACTTACCGAACTGCTCCACTCCCTTGAACGATGGAAGGAGTAAGTAATCAAGCAAATTAAAACGTATCGTACCCTTTAGGGTGCGCATTAGTTACCTGCTGATTATCAATTACTTACACATCCTAAAGGACGTGCTATACCTTGTAAAATATACCCATTACCCAAGCATCAGCGAGCATCTACGAAAAAATTCGTACTAAAATTTGGATTACGAAAAATTTCGTATATCTTTGAACTACGAAACCACTCGTACTTCATCGTTGGGTTCGTTTGTATAAAAACTTAAACCACTTCAGTTATGAAACAGGAACATTTGAAACCGACAGAATCCGAATTAGAGATTCTTCAAGTGCTGTGGGCAAAGGGGGCATCTACTGTCCGAGAAGTTAACGAGCATCTCAATCTGCGCAGAGAAACCGGCTACACCACCACCCTCAAGATCATGCAGATTATGACCGAAAAGGGCTTGCTCATCCGCGATGACAGCCAGCGCACACACGTTTATCTGCCCGCTGTACAAGAACAAGACACGCAGAAGCAACTCTTGGATAAATTTTTAAAAAGTGTATTCAAGGGTTCAACTACCAGTTTGGTCATGCAGGCATTAGGAAATAACCAAACCTCTGCCGACGAACTGCGCGAAATCCGCAAGTTGATTGACGATATGGAGAAAGGAGGCGCACAATGACACCTTTTGAGCATTTGGTACAAAATCGCGCCCTGATGGATGCTTTCGGCTGGGCAATTATTCACTCGCTGTGGCAAACTTCACTTATTGCGCTGCTTTGCGGTATTTCACTGGTTATTTTGTGTAAAAAAAGTGCGCACTTGCGCTACGGCGTTGCGCTGTCGTTTATGGCGGCCGCTTTTATTGCCTTTTTTGGTACATTTATTTGGCTCTACGAACCTGCCAATGCTGCCGCAGGTTGGTCTTCTGCTGCCGAGCAAGCCTTTACTATTAACTACAGTCGGCTCACCAATCAGGCAGTAATGACCTGGGCAGACTGCCGCACCCCTACCGATTACTATTTTTTTATCATGCAGTGGTTGGGTACGCAGTTGCCTGTTGTAGTAGCCGTTTGGTGTATTGGTGCAGCCATATTTGCTGTGCGGTTGGGTCTGGGGCTGCTGCAAACACAACGCCTGCGCACCGTCGGTATAAGCCCTGTCGCAGATGAGTGGGCAGATGCTGTACGGGAAATGGCAAAGCGCATGCACCTCAAAAAGCCTGTGCAGTTCTACGAGTCGGCGATGATACATGTGCCGATGGTTATCGGATGGCTCAAACCTGTCATACTCTTTCCGGTTGGCTTGCTGGCTGCGCTACCACCGCAGGAAATTGCAGGTATCCTCGCACATGAACTGGCACATATCCGCCGCAATGACTTTTTGGTACACATTGGGCAGTCGCTCGTGGAGGTGCTGCTGTTTTATCATCCCGCTATCTGGTGGCTATCTGCTCAAATCAATCGGGAGCGCGAAAACTGCTGCGACGATCTGGCGATAGCTGCTACGGGCAATACATTAGCCTACATCAAGGCACTTGCCAATCTGGCTGACTTTACCTTGAAGCCTGCTACCGTTCCAAGCTATGCAATGGCGGCTACCGGACAAAAGGGCGGACTTTTGCAACGCATCATGCGCATTGCACAGCCACACCGCGCCGAAAGCTACGCCCTACAGTATTTCTCTACCCGCTTTGCTGTTGCGCTGACCTTGTTCTGTTCGCTAGCACTGTTTGCTTTTTCTACTAAGGCAACAATACTGGCAGAAGAAGTGCGCAGCACTGCAAAAGAAATTGTCCATAAGGCTGAAATTAAACTCGATCGCCTGCTGGGTACTTTGGAAGATACCACCAAAAAAGAACGTCAAAAAGTTACCGTTGTCAAAAAAGATGGCGAGCGCCGCGATACAGTCGTAATGGAGGCAGATGAAATCATGGTAGATTTCGGCAACCGCAAAGTAACTGTTGCAGGCGATTCAAAGCTAAAAATAGACTCTCTATTTAGTTACAAGATCGCAACTATTAAGTTAGACAGCAATATGCGCCGTTTCTATACCCGGATTGACAGCAATACTTTCCGGTTGCTGCCTACCTTCCGCTTTGAATTCGACAATAAGTCCTTCAACAAGATATACAGACTTTCGGACAGCCTTTCTGCCGCAGCGCCCTTCATCATTAACGAACTGCAAATGGACCAAGATCGCCTGCTGTTAGAAAAAATGATGGAAGAACTGGATAAGATCAGCAAACTGAGCCAAAAGCAAAAGCAGGAGGTACGCGAGGCAATGCAAAAGGCGCGTAAAGAAATACAGGAAGCGCGCAAAAAAATAGACAGTCTGGGCAGATTACATGGGCGAAACATTATCTCCATGATCGAAATAGAAGGTATCCGACAACCACTCGGCGCTGTAGGCAACAGTGTCATTATCCGAAAAGATATGACAGGTCAGTTTATCTACTCTGAAGATGCGGATTACTTCATAGACGGGAAACCTGTCAGTCGGGAGGAGGTGCAAAAGTTAGCGCCAGCCAAAATCAAATCGGTGGAAGTGCAAAAATTAAAGGGCGCTGAGAAAGGTGTCATCCGCATCACTACCAAAGGTGGCAATTAATCTCTTGCCTTTTTTCATACAAAAGAGACTGTCCAAAAAAGACGAATGTAGCACAGTCTTCGGTCTGTAACTATTTGATTATCAAGCATCTAACAAATGACAGACTAAAGTCCGTGTTACCTTTTGGACAGCCTCTTTTTTAATTGTTCTATAAAATCCTTTCAAAGCCGGTATAAGGCACGAGCGCCTGCGGGATACGGATACCCTCGCCGGCTTTTTGGTTATTTTCCAGAATGGCGGCTACAATGCGCGGAAAAGCCAGCGCACTGCCGTTCAGCGTGTGCAGCAGTTGGGTTTTATTATTTTCATCGCGGTAGCGCAACTTGAGACGATTCGCCTGATATGTCTCAAAGTTGCTGACCGAACTCACCTCTAACCAGCGTTGCTGTGCGGCAGAGTACACCTCAAAATCGTAGGTCAGGGCAGAGGTAAATCCCATATCGCCGCCGCAGAGCTTCAGGATACGGAACGGCAACTCAAGCGCCATCAGCAACCCTTTGACATATTCGCACATTTCCTGCAAAGTGTCGTAAGATTTTTCGGGGGCTTGTATCTGTACAATTTCCACTTTTTCAAACTGATGCAGGCGGTTCAAGCCGCGCACGTGCGTTCCCCAAGAACCTGCCTCGCGGCGGAAGCAAGGTGTAAATCCAACGTTCTTAATTGGTAAATCTTCTTTGCGTAGGATAACGTCGCGATAAAGGTTCGTAATCGGCACCTCTGCCGTTGGGATGAGGTACAAACCATCGGCTGCAACGTGGTACATCTGCCCCTCCTTGTCGGGTAGTTGCCCCGTGCCGTAGCCCGAAGCCTCATTCACCACTACAGGCGGCTGAATTTCCTGATAGCCTGCCGCATCGGCCCGATCCAGAAAGAAGTTCATCAACGCACGTTGGAGCCTTGCGCCTTTGCCCTTGTAAACAGGAAAACCCGCGCCGCTGATTTTGGTACCTAACTCAAAATCAATAATGTCCAACTTTTTAATCAAATCCCAATGGGGCAGTGCGGCATCGTCCAGTACGGGGATTTCGCCATGCTGAAACACGACTTCATTATCATCTGCCGAGCGACCATGCGGCACAGTCTCATGCGGAATATTCGGGATCTTGTACAGGAGCTGGACAAGTTCTTTTTCCAAAGCGGACATTTTCTCACCAAGCTCCTTAGAGGCTGTTTTCAGTCCTATGGTTTCTGCTTTGGCGGCTTCAGCTTCTTCTTTTTTCCCTGCCTTCATCATTGCCCCAATTTCTTTAGAAAGCGCATTGATACGGGCATTTACTTTGTCTAATTCTGCCTGCGTTTGTTTGCGGGCATCGTCCGTAGCCAATACGTCGGCTATTGCCTGCTCCGCATTGGGGAAATTGCGTTTGTGTAGCCCTGCGAGTGCTTTTTCTGTATGTTCGCGAAGGTAGTTTACCTGTAACATGATTTTTTTAGTCAGCTTGAAATGTGTCGTACCCGTTGGGGTGCGTACTATTTATTTATTATGTTGCACAATCTCCTCAAAGTCTATGTCCAGATGCGAGGCATGGTAGATGCACTTCCCTTGATGAATCAGCAGCACCTGCGGCGACTGGTGCTGTACGCCAAAGTCCCGCGCAATCTGATTAGAAACCGATCGGTAAGCAATCAAATCGAGAAAGTAGGGTACAAGATTACCCGCACGCGAACCGTCCCAGCGACGCTCCAGACGGTTCAAAGCAGTAGCACTGATCGAACAGCGCGTGCTATGCTTGAAAATAAGTGCCGGATGCTCGTGCGATGCCTGCGTAAGGGCTGCCAAATCAGCGGCAGAGGTGATGGTGTTCCAGTTCATGGCAACAAATAGATAATCGGCAAAGTTAGAGCGAAATACTGACGGGAAAAAACTAGCGGCGGTAGAAAACCAAAGGTGCGCCCATAAAAAAGGGTCGTTCGCTCGTTGTATAAAAGCCCGCGCCGTCTGTTGCCCATGCGATCGCTTCGCCCTGTGGCTCGGGCAGGTAGCCGATGCGCTGTGGCAGCGCTTGCAGCAAATCACGCAGCGGCTGCTGTAGCCCTTGACGTTTCCAGTAAAAAATTTGCTCGTAGTTTTTCACAAGCACCTCCCTGCCATCGGGCGATAAGGAAGCCGCTGTTACCATGTTCAAAGGTAAAATTCCCTGAAAAGTAAGCATTGCTTTGCGGCTTTTGAGCGGTAGTAGCGGAGTTGTATAGACCCTTGCGTTTCGCTCGCGCTTCGTAATGATAATCAGTTCGTTATGAGCTACATCTATCAGCATAGCCTCTGCGTCTCTTGCCCCGTCGGGATAGCTCAGTTTGAGTGTTGCTACTTCCGCACGCGGAATGCGATGGCTGCGGCAATCGGCGGGTTCGGAGAGTATGTGTATGCGGATGCTTTTACGGCGGGCGCGATTGTCGCCAATATCGGCAATGAACAGCATGGGTTTGCCTTGTATGCGTGCAAGCGCTATTTCCTCCCAGTCGTAAGCAGTGATAGCCTGCAACTGATAAGTAGCAAGCAGCCTGCCCGAACGGGCAATCAGGTAGAAAAAGCTATCATCGCCGCTGTCGTTGTGTGTCCAGAAGCATTCCGGGTGCTGTTGCGAAGCTACCAAGCCGGACATTTCGCGCAGTTCAGGCGCAGCCACGTAGCCTACCACCTGCGGCGATCCGCCAAATTGATTCACCAAGCCGGAATCGGGAGGCTCGTCTGTAAATACCCAAAAAAGCCACAACAGCCAAAAGAGGAACAGGCAGCCACCAACGATGCGCGCAAGCAAAGGTTTTAAGCGTCTGAGCTTCATTTAGAATTAGAATAGCTCCAAATTTGACGAATTGAGAAACATTTTACGCCACAAAAGCATTATATTGATGCAATTAAAAGCAAAGCAAAATCATGAAAACTTCGATAACAACAAAAACTTCACTGACACCTGAAGTGGAGAGCAAACTAAATAAACAGGTACGCATGGAAGGTATTTCGGCTTTCTACTACCTTTCCATGGCTTCATGGTGCGAAAACAGAGGCTTCGTCAATGCAGCAGAGTTTTTATACGACCACTTTGAAGAAGAAAAAATGCACATGCTGAAACTCATGCGCTACATCAACGAAGCAGGCGGTCATGCACTGGCGCCTGAAATTACAAACCTGCGCTATGAATACAGCAGTTTCCGCGAAGTCTTTGACCAAATTCTCGAGCATGAAATCGCTGTTAGTCGTGCGATTAATAATCTGGCTGATTTCTGCTTCAAAGAGAAAGATTTTGCATCCTTCCAATTCCTACAGTGGTATGTAGCTGAACAACGGGAAGAAGAATCTATAGCTCGCCGCTTGGTAGAATTATTCGAAATTATCGGTGAAGAAGGACAGGGCATTTGGCTGATAGATCAGGAAATCGGCAAAATGTTAAAGCAGATCAAAGCAGAACGCGCTGCTGAAGGCGAAGCGGCTTAAATAGAAGGCTGTACAAACGTCTGAATATAAACCCGACGAGTCTTTTGGAAACCCGTCGGGTTTGTGGCTTTTTATCAGTCAATTCATCATACACGCGGCTGCCATTTAACTTCCTCCGCGCCCAGTTCCTGCGCCATTTTGCGAGAAAGCACAAACAAATAGTCAGATAGACGGTTCAGGTAGGGTACAATCATCGGGTGAACCTCACTCTCTTCTGTGAGGGCGATTACCAGACGCTCGGCGCGGCGGCAAACCGTTCGGGCAATGTGGCAAAAAGACACAGAAGTATGTCCGCCCGGTAGCACAAAGTGGCGGAGCGGAGGCAGCACAGCATCCATTTCGTCCATTGCTTTTTCGAGCAACTCAATATCCTCGTTTGTCAGGTCGGGAAGCACCTTTTTTTGTTGTTCAGGTTCGGCAGCCAGATTAGAGCCGATGGTGAAAAGCCTGTCCTGTACTTCTTTGAGCAGCGCACGGCGAGCCTCGTCGGTATTCAGGTCGCGCACCAGCCCGATGTAGCTGTTCAGTTCATCCACTGTGCCGTAGGTATCTATGCGCAGATCGGACTTGGACACCCGCGTGCCGCCGATGAGTGAGGTTTGCCCCTTATCGCCTGTTTTGGTGTAGATTTTCATTTTCCCTTCGCAGCTAAAGCCATTTTCATTTCTGTCGGATTGGTAATATCGGTATTTGGGGTATCGGACTCTATCAGACCATCGCGCAGGCGCACAATGCGATGGGCATAGCGGGCAATATCGTCTTCGTGAGTAACAACGATGATGGTATTGCCTTTTCTGTGCAGGTGGTCGAACAGCTCCATGATTTCGTAGGAGGTACGCGTATCTAAGTTACCTGTGGGTTCATCGGCAAGGATGATACTGGGATTGTTAACCAATGCGCGGGCAACTGCCACGCGCTGTCGCTGACCGCCGGAAAGTTCGTTAGGTTTGTGCTTGGCGCGATCGCCCAGCCCTACGCTGATGAGCGCCTGCATCGCTTTCTCTTCACGTTCTGACCTACTGTAACCTGCATAGACCAATGGCAGGGCCACATTTTCGAGCGAAGTGGAGCGCGGCAACAGGTTGAACGTCTGGAAAACGAAGCCGATTTCACGGTTGCGGATGTCGGCAAGTTCGTCTTCGGTCATATTACTTACGTCTTTGCCTGCCAAAATGTACGTGCCGCCGCTGGGGGTATCCAGACAGCCAATGATGTTCATTAGCGTGGACTTTCCTGAACCCGAAGGGCCCATAAAAGCAACATACTCGCCGCGATTGATCGTAATGGAAATAGACTTGAGCGCATGGATAGTTTCACTGCCCATAACGTAGCGTTTTGAAATTTTGTCCGTTCTAATGACTTCTTGTACCATGCGTATTTTTTTTGAATATCTTAGCTGCAAATTAATACAAATCTACGACAGATGAGAGTCGCAATATTTTTCGGTGGCCCTTCGCGCGAGCGCGAAATTTCTTTCGCAGGTGGTAAAACTGTGTTCAACAACTTAGACCGCACACTTTTTGAACCTGTCCCCGTTTTTGTGGACAGTTTGGGCAACTTCATCCTGACCGACAAACAGATATTTGATTACCAAAAAATCAGGGACTTTTATCCGCCGGTATCGGTTGTAAAAAACGCAAAAAAAAGTACGAAGTTCAAAGTATATGCTGAATCGCTAGGCAAACTTTCAGATAAAAACTTCATAGAAATGATCAATGCAGTTGGTCAGCCGATTCAGCCCCATGACTTTAAGAAGTACTTCGATTTCGTATTTCTTGCCATGCACGGTGCGCCGGGCGAAGACGGCAGTTTGCAGGGTTTGCTGGAGTGGTACGGTATCCCCTACTCTGCCCCGGGTATTTTCGGCTCGGCAGCGGGCATTGATAAAACGCTTCAAAATGAACTGATTGAACGCATTACAGGCGTAGAAAAACAGCAAATGACTATCCGCAAAGCTACTTGGGACACAGAAGACCACGAAGAACTATTTGAGAGGGTCAAAGCTATTTTGGGGCTGCCGTTTGTAGTCAAAGCGCCGCACGGAGGCTCTTCTATTGGTGTAGCTATTGTCAAAGAAGACAACCTCGATGCCTTTGTCAAAGGTGTTGAGCAGTGTCTTTTCAGGCTGACACTGACCAAAGAACAATGGGTTGCCATGAGTCAGCAAGCTAAGGAATCCTACCTCCAACAGATTGCCAACGTAGAAGAAAGCATTGGCTTTCCGCTGGTTTTCGAGGCTGATTCGCTGGTTGACAAAGGCACTATTATCTATGCTCACCCGCAAGATCTGCTAGAAAAGTTGGATGATTATTTCTCTTATTCCGATACAAACGCCATTTTGACCTCTGTTAATGGGGAGACATCTGTGCTTATCGAAGAATTTATTCACGGCAAAGAGTTTTCCTGTGGTGTCATTCAGGACGAGGAAGACCGACCGATTGCGCTGCCTCCTACGGGCATCGAGCCTGCCGTGGCAACCTATGATTTTCAGGCGAAGTACATCAGCAGTGCTACGCGCAAAAGCATCCCCGTTAATGTGCCAATGGAGCAATTGCAGGAAATTCACCGTCAGGTCAAAGCAGTTGCAGAAGGGCTACGCATGAGTGTGTGTGTTCGCATTGATGGTTTTGTTAAGCCCGACGGCACAGTATCGCTGCACGATCCGAATACGATCCCCGGCATGTCGCCTACTTCGCTGATATTCAAGCAAATGGTTGAAATTGGACTCAGCCCTGTGCAAACGCTAACTTACCTGATTCGGGCTTCGCTGCAAGACCGTGCCAAAACAGGCAAGAATACATGGCAGATGGAGCAACTGCTCGACAATCTGGATCGAATGATAGACAAAGAAGTCGCCCGCCTAAGCGAGCGGCCCCGTGTAGCTATACTTTTCGGCGGAGTGTTAGATAAGTTGGAAGAATCTCTTGCACTTGCACAGCACACCTACTCTCGACTTGCATCAGAAGGAAAGTACTTTCCCGTACCTGTTTTGCTGACAGGAAGCCCTACAAAGCATGTACTGCACAAAATACCTGTCAATTTGCTATACAAAGAAAATGTAGAATTGATCAAAGAAAGCCTCTATGCAGAGAAGCATCCCTTCATTTTGGAGTGCATTGCCCATGCAGAAGCAATTACTGCCAAGTACACGGGCTATTTTGATCAGACGGTCAGCCATCTTTCCTACGAAGAACTTGCGCAGTACGTCAAGCGTGTGTACATAGCCGTTGTAGATACCCCACAAAGCGACGATGATTACAGCATACAAAAATTCTTGCAATCCGTTGGATTAGAATGGTTTCAGGCAGCCTAAGTCTTTGCTATAATTTGGCATTATTTTTTTGACTTATTCCAAGCGAAAGTTCACTTGTTTTTGTCGTGAGAATGTGATTGTTGTTGTCCTTTTTCGCAAACATCTGACATTGCCCTAAACCATCAACTATGAAATTCAGTCATTTTACCAAAGCTACAGCTATTCTCTGGCTTACGTTTTTGACGCTTGCTACAACTACTATGGCGCAGTTGCCCAAGCGGGGCAAACCTAACATGGATGCTTACAAAGCTGATATAAGTCGTGCAAAAAAAGGCGATGTAGCTGCCATGCTGACCGTAGCAGCGGCCTTCCGAGGCGATATGCTGACCGATGATGCCTTTAAAGACTACCGCAACGCACTGCGTTGGTATCAGAAAGCTGCAATGAGTAATCCTACCGCCGAGCAGCAGTTTACTATCAAGTTCAATCTCTTTCAGTTGTATTTTGTGGGTGGATATGGTATTAAGCAAGATCTGGCACTGGCAAAAATGAACCATGCAGAGGCTTGTGCGCTTAATCCGCTGCCGCTCATCAGCGACTACATGCCCAATTTGTACCTCAAAGATTTCTTTCAGGCATACGAGGAGGCACAAACAGGCGATACCAATGCTGCACTTCGGGCTGCTATGATGAGTTATCGCTACAAAATTCACTATCCGACAGCGGTGCAATTACTTGATCGGGCGGCAGGCCAACCCGATGCAGCCTACTTAGCCAATCGCTACGAGGCAGAGCTTCTCAAGTTCAGGCAGAGCGGCAATGCCAACTTAGACCGCGCCCAACTCTTTGAGATTTTGCGCCGCCATGCACAACAGGGCAGCATGCTCGCTAAAACCGAACTTGCATTTGAAGCACTCAAACCCTCGCAGTTTGCAGGGCAGCGCCTGAAGACCGAAGAGGCAGTGGCACTTTTTAACCAGATCGAGCAGCAGTGGAAAACTGCTTATGCTGCCGAAATGCAGCTCAAAGCGCTTTGCCTGCTTGCCAAATACCAGAACGGCAATGATAAAATTATGACACTGCGTCGCCTTTCTGCTATTAAAACTAACCTGCAAGCAGACGAACTTGGCTTTGCCGAACCTTTGTTTAATGAACTAAAGAGTTTTGAGCAAAAGGCTGCAACGATCGAAGGACTGGCAGAATTGCAGCAAACCTACGGGCTGACGGGCTTCAAAATAGACGCTGACCTGTGGCGGAATCATTTCAACGGCGAAGTGAGGCAACTGCTCGCCTTCAAAACAGAACTCGAAAAACCTGTAATCCGCCAGTTAGTAGGCGACTCGAATGCCAACGCCTACCAGATACAACTACAAAGGAAATGTGCTGAGGTACTCCGGCAGGCAAGCAGCCCGCGCCGTGCCATTGCGTTCTACGAGGAATTGAAGCAAAACAAATGGCTTCAAAGCATTACCCCACCGTTGGCGGAGGCGCTGCAACTGCGATTTGCACAACTGGGGATAGACAGCACCAATATGCCATTTTTCTACGCGCAAGGAACTATTGAGGATACGCGATTCAACAACATCAACGAAGGCAAGGCGTTCATCAGCAACCTGCTTAATTCGCTGCCCAAGCCTCAGCCCATGCCGCGCAACCTATCGCGTGCAGATCGGACTGTTTGGGAAGCCAACAACCGCCGCATTATAGCCGAGCAGATGCGCCTAACCAACTTTGCCAAGTCAAAAATTATCCGCGACATCGTTGGCGAAGCGCCAACGGTCGAGCAAATAGAACGCGCCAAGCCGATGCTACTCTTCGATCCGTGGTTGCAACCTGAAGGCGAGCGAATGTTTTTCTACTACACCTCCGACAGCCCCAACTGGTTTTCGGGCGATATTAAGCGCGGCAACACCTTCTACTACTACAAAGTTAAGCGCATAGGCACCAGCAACCGCTTTCGCCTTGAAATTCAGGCTGTTGTAAACGATAAGTCCAATCTGGTATTCAACAGCATCGTTAGAACCAACCGCTCGTCGGATGGCATAATTGAGGTAGATGTGCTCGGTTCGCGCATGACAGGCTACTCGTGGAACATCAGCGAAAATGACTATCTGACTTGTATTTTCAGGCAGAATCAGTCCACTTTAGATTTGCAACCCTTTGGCTACATTTCCCGCAGCATTGACCGCAATCACGGCTATCCGCAGGATTTCCCCCGTCAAAAAGTAGTCCCTCAGGAGTTTTCGGAACGCAATGCTATTCGCTCGGCTATCCGCGCTTTCATTCTGGAATATCACAGCGCCCTGAAACCTATTTAAGCGCCAATTAAACTTTTGATGCGCATATTGGTCTAATTACAAACTTTATCAAACGATTCAGACATATGAAAACCGGATTTTATGCAGCCCTTATGCTGCTGGCAACCACTGTATTCTTTACAGGATGCGATCTGAACAAAAAAGATGAGATAGCAGATGCTGACGCTGAAGCTGTATCTATGCAAAACAACGAGACAGAAGATGCCGTACAGGATGCGATTGACGCGGCGGAGGATGCCTTCGATGGTGTAGATGACGGACTGCGCAACGGACGAAGCGAAGAAATCGAACGATGCGCAACTGTTCGCATCAACGACAATGCCCGTACAATCACCGTAGATTTTGGCAATGGCTGCAATATTGGCGGCAACCGCACCCGCAAAGGAAAAATCACCATTACTTATCGCGGTATACGCAACATATTTGCAGAGCGCACGATCGTATTGGACAATTACAACAACGGCAGGCACACCGTTACCGGTACAATCGTTGTGTCGGATCGCACGCTTACAGGCAACATCCTGAGCTATAACGTACTGGGCACTAATCTGACTATTACCCGCCCCAACGGTAAGCAAATGCAAATCAGCGAATTCCGCCGCGCTGTTCGCTACAATTTTGGTATCCGTCCGCTTGACCTTTCAGATGACGAAATGCAGGTTACAGGCTCAACCGTTGGCACAGCAGAAGACGGACGCGCCTTCACCTCGACTATCATCACCCCAATTCTGATGAAAGGTTCGTGCGTTCGCGCCAATACATTCTATCCTGTCAGCGGACGCTACGAAATCCGAAGCGGCAGCCTGACAGTTTTTGCAGACTGGGGCAACGGAGAATGCGATAAAAAAATTACAATCACGGTAGGCAAGATCACGATTGAACGCTCGATGCCCTAAATTCACGGGTAAATTTTAATTTGCCCAATGATTCCTCAATACATGCAAAGCCTTCGCATTCATACATGGGAAGGTATCCAACAGGTCAAACTGGAACAAGTGCCTGTGCCTGTGCCTGTACCTAAATCAGGTCAGGTACTTGTCCGTATGCACGCCGCTCCTGTCAATCCTTCTGATATTATGTTTTGTCAGAATTTGTACGGTGTGCAACGCAATCTGCCGACTACGCCGGGCTTTGAGGGCTGCGGCACAGTGGTTGCGCACGGCGGCGGCTTGATGGCTAAATGGCTACTGGGCAAAAGAGTCAGTTGCGGCACGCAAGAATCCGACGGCACATGGGCAGAATATCTGCTGGCAGATGCCGCAACCTGCCTGCCCGTTGGCGCGAATATTCCCGACGATATTGCTGCTTGTGCTTTGGTCAATCCTGTATCTGCATGGGCTTTATTCGAGCCGCTGCGTCGCAGTAGGTTCAAGGCAATGATCCAGACAGCCGCCGCCGGACAGCTCGGACGCATGGTTATCAGGCTGGCACAACGCTATGACAAGCCTCTCATCAATATCGTACACCGCCCTGAGTTGGTGCAGGAACTGCGCGACATGGGTGCTGCCTACGTACTGGACAGCTCTGCACCTGATTTTGATCCTTCTCTGAAGGAATTGGCGCATATGCTCGATGCTCGTTATGCCATTGATGCTGTTGCAGGCGAACTATCGGGCAGGGTGCTGGCTGCTATGCCTAACAACTCCGAACTACATATTTACGGTGCGCTTTCGCTGGCTGCCGCGCAGATCCATCCCGGATGTTTCATTTTTGAAAACAAAATCGTCAAAGGCTTTTGGCTCAAATACTGGCTGGCTGATCGGAATTTGCTCACAACTCTGCTGGAAATCAACAAGATTAGCAAACTGCTCGAAACAGATCTGCGATCACAGGTAGCTGTGCGCATTCCTTTGGCAGCTGTTCCCGAACAGTTACCCAAAGAGTTGCACAATTTCTCAAGAGGAAAAATTCTTATTGAGATGCATCCTTCGGGAAAATAGCAGCGTAGCGGGCTGCAAGCATTTCAGCGCATCGTTCGCCATCCATCGCTGCCGATGCGATGCCGCCGGCATAGCCCGCTCCTTCGCCACAAGGAAACAGCCCCGTAATCTGTGGATGCTCCAGTGTTTGGCGGTCGCGGGGAATCCGCACAGGCGAGGAGGTGCGGCTTTCTACGCCTACAATCTGCGCCTCATTGGTCAGGTAGCCTTTCATCTTCTTGCCAAAGTCCTTGAATCCTTCGCGCAGGCGGTGGGCTATCTGCACAGGCAATACCTCGTCCATCGCCACAGAAGCAAGCCCCGGCTGGTAGGAGCATTCGGGCAAAGAAGCAGAAACTTTTCGGTTCACAAAATCAAGCATTCGCTGGGCGGGCGCGGTTTGATTGCCGCCTGCCATTTGGCAGGCGCGTTGCTCGACTTCACGTTGAAACATCAGCCCCGCCAGTTCGCCGTAGCGGGCGTAGGGAGCCAGATCCTCTTGGTCAATCGCAACGACAATGCCTGAGTTGGCAAAACGCGAATTTCGGCGCGAGGGCGACATGCCGTTCACGACAATTTCGCCCGGAGCAGTAGCTGCCGGAACAATAAACCCGCCCGGACACATGCAAAACGAAAAAACGCCTTTCTCACGCCCTTTGTAGGCAATCTGGCTCACCAGCGCATAGGACGCAGCGGGCAAAAAATCGCCGCGATTTTCGCAGTGGTACTGGTAGCTGTCTATGAGCGACTGCGGATGCTCAATCCGCACCCCAAGTGCAAAGGGCTTAGTCTCGATCAGCACCTTGCGGTTTTTGAGCAGATGAAAAATATCGCGGGCAGAATGCCCCGTCGCTAAGATTACGCCGATGCCTTCCACAGTGTCGCCGTTGTGCAAGCGCACGCCTTTCATGTGCTTGTTGGCAATGATAAAGTCGGTAACTTTTGTATTGAAATGAATTTCACCGCCTGCCTGCAAAATGCTTTCGCGGATATTCGTAACAATGGCAGGCAACTTATTTGTACCAATATGCGGATGGGCATCTATCAGGATTTCTGGAGTAGCTCCATGCGCAACAAATATTTCCAATATGCGACGAAAATCGCCGCGTTTTTTAGAGCGGGTGTAAAGTTTTCCATCGGAATAAGTCCCTGCGCCACCTTCGCCAAAGCAATAGTTCGATTCAGGATTAACTACGTGGTCTTTGTTGATAGCAGCCAGATCGCGGCGACGGGCGCGTACATCGCCTCCGCGCTCCAATATGACGGGCTTGATACCCAGCTCTATCAATCGCAGTGCAGCAAACATACCCGCCGGACCGGCGCCAACAATAATCGCCTGCGGTGCGCGACTCACATCGGGATAGTCGCGGCGGTAGCCAATCAGCGGTTCGGGCGATTCGTTCACATAAACCGCTGCGCTCACATTGACCCTTACTTTTTTTGCGCGCGCATCTATCGAACGGCGCAACATGCGTATGGCAAGTTGTCCGTCTGCCTGCGCCTGTTGCCATTGACCTTGCCGGGCAACGTACTGCTCAAATGCCTCACGATCAAAGGCTATTTCGGGCGCAAGGACAAGGTCTATCAGCTTTTTCATAGCGTCGGTTCAGGCACAAAATTAGTCGAAACATTTTTTCCCTACTTGCTATACCGATTTAATAAATCTTTCGTTGTAACTTTAAGTTCACAAATGCCAGATTAGCGATGAATTTGACTTTTACCACTTTTGAAAAAGTTACGATGCAGGATAAAGCCTTTGCACATGATCTTTTAGGCATGTATCTTGGCGAGTTAGAGGATTACATACGCCAGATTCCGGAAATTGTCGGCGCAAAAAATGTCAACGCTTATCGCTTTCTGAACCACAAGGTCAAATCTATGATCAACACTTTGGAGGCTGTGCCTGTACTCGAAGCACAAGCAGAACTACAGCGGCACTTGACCAAAGGCACAGTCGAGCAAATCAACACAGCACAGCAACAACTGATGGATCTCATTCATCAATTAATCAAGATACTCGAAGAGCGAAAAAGATATTATGCGCAGTTCAACAATCAGTTGGCTTGATACGCGTCAATGGCTTTTCTTACGCTGCCGTATGTTTTCAGAAGATCAGCTGCTGCCTCGTAGCTGATCTTCAACTGATCCATCACTATTTTTGTACCTCTGTCTATCAGTTTGAGGTTGCTCAGTTGCATATCTACCATTTTATTGCCGCGTACCCTTCCCAACTGAATCATTACAGTTGTAGAAATCATGTTGAGTGCCAATTTTTGTGCAGTTCCACTCTTCATGCGCGTACTACCTGTTACAAACTCAGGCCCTACTACAATTTCAACAGGAAACTCGGCGGCAGCAGCCACAGGCGAACCCGGATTGCAAACAATACAGCCTGTAAGCAAGCCTCTTTCGCGAGCCATTTGCAAGCCCCCGATCACATAAGGTGTGCGCCCCGATGCTGCGATGCCTATTACCGTATCCAATTCGTTGGGTAGGTATTCGCTGATGTCTTTCCATGCTTGTTCGGGATCGTCTTCGGCAAATTCTACAGCTTTACGGATAGCAGTATCGCCGCCTGCAATTAGCCCAACGACCAATCCGTGCTCGACGCCGTAGGTAGGGGGGCATTCCGAGGCATCTACAATACCCAGCCTGCCGCTAGTTCCCGCACCTATGTAGAACAGACGACCGCCCCGCTTCATACGCGGAACAATCGCTGCGATCAGCGCCTCTAATTGCGGCAAGGCTTTTTCTACTGCCAATGGAACTGTTTTATCTTCGTTGTTGATATTGACGAGCAATTCTCGAATGCTCATCTGCTCCAGATGGTCGTAATGCGACTGCGATTCGGTTACGGCTTGCATAAAAAAACTTAATTTTCGGCGATCAGTCAAAAGACAAATGTATGAAAATTCCCCCAAAGTTTCTGTGATTTGCCTGTGCTACAATCAAGCGGCATACGTACAGGAAGCGATCCGCTCGGTAATAGCGCAAACCCACCGCCCGATAGAATTGATTATTGCAGACGATGGAAGTTCAGACGGTTCTGTGCAGACTATTCGCAGTTTGTTACCTGAAATTCCTTCGGATATTTCATTGAAAACCATTTTTTTATCGCAGAATCTGGGCAACTGCAAGGCCTTTAATCATGCGTTCCGCATGGCAACAGGCACATACGTTATTGATTTGGCAGCAGACGATCTACTTCTCCCCGATCGGATCGCCCAACAGGTTGCTGCTTTCACGGCTGCTCCGCCCGAGACAGGCGTTGTATTTTCCGATGCGTGGATTGCCGATACGCAAGCCCGCCCACAACGCACGTTTTATCGCAGAGATACAGCCGGCAATTTACGGGAGGCTGTTCCCTCAGGTAACATCTACACCGAACTTCTCTATCGCCATTGCATCTGCGCCCCCACCATGATGATCCGCAAGGCTGTACTCGATGAGTTGGGCGGCTACGACGAATCGCTGAGCTACGAAGACTACGATTTCTGGGTGCAAACTGCCCGCCGCTGGCATTACCTCTTCATAGATCAAATCACTACTATCAAGCGGGAGATCCCCCAATCGCACGGCAAAAAGATGTACCGCAAAGGATTCAGCATACACAGGCAAAGCACATTAAAGGTTTGCCAAAAAGCAAAGGCGCTCAACCAAACGGCAGCGGAAAATGCGGCGCTTGCACGCATGGTGCGCTACCAGATGCGGCTTTGCCTGCGATACAGAGACTGGATAAATTTACAAGGATTTTACAGTCTCTTGCAGCAAATAACAACCATTACTGCAACAGACCGACTGACAGTGCTACCGCTGTTATTTAGCAGACTTTTTAGGTTTTTTTATGCGTAAGTTTTAGCTTTAAGCCATCCTAAGACCACATTTAAGCAACCATTAAAAAAACATGTCCGATTTATTTCTAACACCTAAACTACGAACCTTGCTGCCGCGCCTGCGCGAATTCATGCACGAGGAGGTTTATCCCTTAGACAAATTATTTCTTACCCGCCCATACATAGAACTAGAACAAAACCAGTTAAGAAATCTGCGTCAAAAGGTCAAAGATGCAGGACTCTGGGCACCTCACCTCTCGGAAGAAGAAGGCGGGGTGGGGCTGAACCTGACCGAATTTGGACAAGTAAGCGAGTTGCTAGGCACTTCTCCGTTGGGACACTACGCATTCAACTGCCAAGCTCCGGATATCGGCAATATGGAGTTACTAAACAAGTACGCCTCTCCTGCATTAAAAGAGCGCTATCTGCATCCGCTGATGGAAGGACAGATCCGTTCTTGTTTTTCTATGACCGAACCGGAGTTTGCCGGCTCAAATCCTGTACGCATGGCTACTACGGCAACAAAAGTTGCTAATAATTACGTCATCAACGGACACAAATGGTTCACTTCGTCGGCAGATGGGGCAGCCTTTGCTGTAGTAATGGCTGTTACCAACCCCGAAGCTGCCCCCCATGCCCGTGCCAGTATGATTATTGTGCCTTTAGAAACACCGGGTTTTGTGCACGTGCGCCGCATCCCGATTATGGGCGAGGCAGGCAGCGGCTATATGAGCCACAGCGAGGTGCGCTATGAAAACTGTACTGTTCCCTTAGAAAATCTGGTCGGAAACGAGGGCGAAGGCTTCAAACTGGCGCAGGAACGCCTCGGACCGGGGCGCATCCACCACTGTATGCGTTGGATCGGCATTTGCGAACGCGCTTTCGACATGATGTGTCGTTATGCTGCTCATCGCGAACTTTCGGAAAACCATCCGATTGCTTCCAAGCAAGTCGTACAGCATTGGATCGCAGAATCGCGGGCACAGATCAACGCTGCCCGCCTGATGGTGCTGCACACCGCCATGGGCATTGACCAAAAAGGTACTCACGCGATGCGCGTAGAAATTTCTACCATCAAATTTTTTGTTGCCAACGTGCTCATGCAGGTTATTGACAGAGCCATTCAGACGCATGGTGCGCTGGGTATTACCGAAGATACACTGCTTTCATTCTGGTATCGCCACGAGCGCGGCGCACGCATCTACGACGGCCCCGATGAGGTACACAAGCACGTAGTTGCCCGCGAAACATTAAAAAATTACGGTGTAAAAATCTGATCCGCACATGCCCGAACGCAGCAGTATTTTCGATATGATCGGGCCTGTTATGATCGGGCCCTCAAGTTCGCACACAGCAGGAGTGGTGCGCATCGGCCGCACCGCCACCAACATCTTGGGACACATTCCTCAAAAAGCAGACATTACTTTTTACAATTCCTTTGCCCGCACCTACGAAGGACACGGCAGCGACCGCGCGATCATAGCTGGGCTGTTGGACTTCCCCACTGACGACATCCGCATCCGCGACTCGTTCAGCCATGCAGCAGCGCAGGGTTTGCAGTATTCATTCAAAACAGTTGGCAATGCCTCTACTTTTCACCCCAATACCATTAAGATTAATCTTTCATACGGCGATGAGTCGGTGGAAGTAATCGGTATTAGCAAAGGCGGCGGTGTGATTGGTATAGAAGAAGTAAACGGATTTGTTGCCAATCTAAGCGCAACGCTGCACACACTGATCATACTGGCAGACGATGTGAAAGGAACAATCGCCTTTATTGCCAGCATTTTGGCCAATGAGAACTGCAACATAGCTACCATGTCTGTTTCCCGCAAAGGCAAAAATGATTTGGCTTGTCATTTTGTGGAAATGGATTCGCCGCCGCGTGCGCTTACTATTGACTACATTCGCAGCCTTCCATGGGTCAAAAAAGTGAATGTATTGATGCCGATTGATTAAATTGCAAAAACATTCCGCAGCACGTCTGCGTACAAAAATTTAGGGTTAATTTGCAAAAGCGTCTCAACCACATCACACTTGACTTTTTGAGTTTAGGTAGTTTTTTTTCCTATCTCCGGTTCATAGAAGCGACACAACTTTCTATGATTACATTAAATTCACGCTTTCAAAATGTTACGGGAAAAAATGTACAGTTATATGCGCCTATGGGTCGCTACCATTACCCTTGTTTTTGTTTCTCAAGTATCTTTCGCACAAGATAATCGTTGGGATCTGGAACGTTGCATCAACTACGCAGTCGAGAACAATTTACAACTGAAAACCTCACTGCTCAATATTGAAGCTAACCAAGTTGCTTTGTTACAAGCCAAAATGGCACGCCTGCCAAACCTGAATATGAACGCTAACCAACAATGGAATCAAGGACGTTCTATTGACTTTTTTACTAACCAGTTTACCAACCAATCGGTTGCCAACTTCAATGCCGGACTGAACACCAACATAACAGTTTTCAACGGTTTTCGATTGAACAACACCATTAAGCAGAGCGAAGCGGCCTTAGAAGCCAGCCGAATGGACGTTGCGCAAGCAAAAAACGACCTGATGCTCAATATTGTCAGTGCCTATCTACAAATCCTTTTTAATAAGGAGCTGCTCGACGTAGCACGAACACAGTTAGAAAGCACCAATGAGCAACTCACGCGTACCATGAATCTCATTAGGGCAGGTGCATTGGCAGAAGCCAGCCAGTACGATGTCATCTCACAGAAAGCCAATGACGAAAACCGCATTACAACAGCAGAAAACAACTTAGATATTGCTATCGTAAGGCTGAAACTCTTGCTCCAGTTGCCAATCGAAACCCCTTTTGAGGTAGTTATTCCTCCCCTACCGGATCCCTCAGCAGCAGATCTGATTATGTCTGCGGCAGATGTGTACGCTATTGCAGAAAGTTTACAGCCCAATGTCAGCAGTGCAGACAAAAATATAGAAGTTGCCCGCTACGGCATTGACTTGGCGCGTGGCAATGCTATGCCAACGATTTCAATTTTTGGTAACTTACTTTCGGGCACGTCCAGCCAAACACGAACCAATACCTTCGGGATGCCCGTAGCAACTGTTATTGGTTTTTTGAGCAATGACCCTACGCAAACCGTTTCTACACTCCAGAACAGAATTATAAAGAGCGAACGCACGCCTTATTTTGAGCAGTTGGAAAACAATCTGCGCAATAGTATCGGTTTGCAAATCCAAATCCCGATTTTTAACCGCTATCAAGTAAGAGCAGGTATTGCCAATGCTAAGATACAGTACAACCGCAGCGTGTTGCAGGGACAAATAGTTCGTAACCAGTTGCGGCAGACAATCGAGCAAGCATACGCCGATGCAAAAGCTGCACAAAAGCAATTTATTGCCAACCAGACAAGGGCAAAGGCACTGGAAGAATCTTTTCGCATAGTAGATCAGCGATTTGCCGCAGGAGCTGCCAACTCGCTTGATTATGCATTGGCACGCAACAATCTCAATATCGCACAGTCCGATCTGGTACGATCCAAATTTGAATACATATTTCGTATGAAAATCCTCGATTTTTATGCGGGTAAGGAGTTGAAATTCTGAGTTATTCTACCTGTGAAAACAATAAAAAACAATGGCCAAGCAAAAACTCAATAAACTTTACCTCATAGGCGGTGGCGCACTTGTCCTGCTGATTGTATTTGTGGCAGTCGCCCGCAAGCAGGGCTGGATAGGTACAGCAAAAGCTAGCGAGGTAATTTTGACAAAAGTCCAAAAAACTGATATCATCGAAAAAATAAGTGCATCGGGCAAAGTTCAACCAGAAACCGAAGTCAAGATTTCGCCTTTGGTTTCCGGCGAGGTGATTGATGTGCTGGTCAAAGAGGGCGACTCGGTAACAGTAGGTCAGGTGTTGGTCAAGATCAAGCCCGACAACCTCCGCTCGATCCTCGATCGTGTGGAAGCCAACCTGAATGCACAGCGTGCTAATCTTTCGCAGGCAAAAGCACGCGTAGAGCAGGCAAAGGCACAGTTGATACGTCGCAAACAAGATCTTGACCGCACAAGAATACTGCACAAACAAAAAGCCGTTGCCGATGCAGAGTTAGAAACCGCCATTACCAACTACGAAGTAGCCGAAGCAGAGTTAAAATCAGCAGAACAAAGCGTAGAAGCAGCCCGTTTCACTGTTCTCAGCGCCGAAGCGCAGGTGAAAGAAGCCAATGAAAATCTTTCTTTTACAACTATTACCGCCCCGATGAGCGGCATCGTATCTAAGTTAAGTATCGAAAAAGGCGAGCGCGTCGTGGGTACTTCGCAGATGGCAGGTACAGAATTGCTCCGCATCGCCGACCTAAGCACAATGGAAGTGCGCGTAGATGTTAACGAAAATGATATTATTCGCGTCAACAAAGGCGATTCGGTAGTTGTAGAAGTAGATTCCTACTCTTTTCAGGGTATAAAATTCAGCGGTATTGTAACCAAAATTGCTAACAGTGCCAAAGAAACCCCCGGACAATCGCTCGATGCCATCACAGAGTTTGAAGTTCGCATCCGCATATTGCGCAGCTCTTACGAACAACTCATTAAGGAACGCAAAGGCGAAGAACCTTTCCGTCCGGGCATGACAGCCAACGTAGAGATCATCACTGCCCGCAAAAACGGCGTGCTTGCCGTTCCGTTAGCTTCCGTAACCACCCGTGCAGATAAAAAAGAAGTAGTAGGTGCCAGCACTGCCTCAAGCGACCCGAACAGCCCGCAGGTCAGTCGCGACACTAAAAAGTCTAGCTTGAAAGAAACCATCCGAGAGGTGGTTTTTGTCAATGACAACGGCAGAGCCAAAATGGTAGAAGTCAAAACCGGCATCAGCGACTTTGAAAACATCGAAATCATCGCAGGCCTTAAAGAAGGCGACGAGATCGTATCAGGCCCATTTTTGATGGTTTCTAAAACCCTCAAAGATGGCGATCCGATTGTAGCCGTTAAAGAAGACAAGAAAAAAGACAAGTAGGTAGGCAGTTCATGCTTTGCTAATGCACGTACCTACAAAATCAGGAGTGCCTATGTAGCTAAGCATATCTGCATGGGCAATAATTACCTGCTCGATACCTTGCTCTATGGCAGCAAGCGCATTCTCCAGCTTGGGAATCATTCCGCCCGATATAGTGCCGGCTGCTTTGTATTGTTCAAAAAGTTGCCGATTGATTTTTGTAATTACACTGTCCTCGTCTGTAGGACTGATGAGCACGCCTTTTTTTTCAAAGCAGTACATTAGCCGCGTAGTAAAGTGCGGTGCAAGCGCAGTAGCTATTGCCGATGCTATGGTGTCGGCATTGGTATTGAGCAGTTGCCCGTGTCCATCGTGGGTCATTGGGGCAATAACGGGCGCTGCACCTGCCTCAATCAACTTAATCAGTGCCAAAGGATCTACTTTCTGAATATCACCTGCCCAACCGTAGTCAATGCCATTCCTGATGGGACGCTTTGTGGCTGTAATGATATTGAGATCTGCACCAATCAAGCCCAAAGCGTTACATTTTTTGCCTTGCAGGGCTGCTACAATTTGCTTGTTGACCAAGCCGCCGTAAACCATTGTAATCACCTCCAGTGTTTCCGTATCGGTAATGCGTCTGCCGTCGTGCATCTGCACGGGAATGCCAAGTCGCTCGGAAAAGCGGGTAGCCAATTTACCTCCGCCGTGAACAAGTATTTTGAAACCTTCTAAAGCAGCAAAATCTGTCAAAAAATCCGATAGTTTTTGAGGGTCATCTATGATATTGCCCCCAATTTTCACAACTGTCAGCATAACCTCATTCTTTTCCACGCAATTTGGGAAATTTGCAATGGATAAACCTCGACTAAAATGCACTTTTTTTATCCCGGGCCTGCCAAATTGCACCCGCTCGTACCGCAGTGGACGATGGAAATATTTACCGAAGGTCTGACGAGCCGCAATCACCGCAGCCCTGCAATCATTTCTTGCTACCAAAAAGCCGTAGCAGGTTTGCAGGAAAAATTGGGAGTCCCTGCCGACTACACAGTTTTATTTACCTCTTCGGCTACCGAATGCTGGGAGATTTTATCGCAGTCTTTTCCGACAGATCAGTTGTTGCATATTTTCAATGGCGCATTTGGCGAAAAATGGGCAAGTATCAGCCGCAAATTGGGAAGCGCTGTCCAAACGCTGCACTACGACTGTGAGTTGCCCCTACCACTGGCCGAAGATTTGCCACCTTCTGATTGGATTTGTCTGACGCACTGTGAAACTTCTAATGGAACCTATCTCACAGCAAATCAGATAGTTAGCACTCGAAAACTCTATCCTGAACGGCTGCTGGCTTTAGATGCGACTTCCTCGCTGGGGGGAATTATTATTCCCTGGCAGGCGGTAGATTATGTATTTGCTTCCGTACAGAAGTGCTTAGGTTTACCTTCGGGCATGGCTGTGTTGATTTGCTCGCCACGAGCCACAGCGCGGGCGCTGCAACTTGACAATAAAATGCACTACAACAGCCTTGCAAGCAGCCTGCCGCTCGCACAACAGTACCAAACCACACATACGCCTAATATTCTTGGCATTTGCCTGCTAATGAAGTTGATGGAAAATGCTGCACCGATACAGGAAATACACAACAGATTGCAGCATCAGGCAGACGAGTGGTACGATTGGCTGGTGCAAAATGACTTTGACTTGCTCATCGAAAATGCGGCTGTACGCAGCCCGACAGTTATATGTATTCGCAGCAGCAAAGAGCAGATCGAACAGTTAAAAAAATCGGCAGAATCAGCAGGTTTCGTACTCGGCAACGGCTATGGCGCATGGAAAGACACAACTGTAAGGATTGCCAACTTTCCAGCCATAAAAACACATGAAGTGATGACGCTTCGCAATTTTCTGCTTACTTTTCATGCCGCAAACCAACACCAACAATGAAATTTATCTGCATTGGACGCAATTATGCGGCGCACATCGAAGAACTGAAAAACGAGCGCAACGAAGAGCCTGTTGTATTCCTAAAGCCCGATACAGCATTGCTCAAAGACAACCAACCCTTCTACCTGCCCGAATTTTCCAATGATATTCACCACGAGGTTGAAATACTGCTGAAAATCAGCAAGGAAGGCAAGTACATAGCCCCTAAGTTTGCACATAACTACTTTGAAGAAATCGGGTTGGGTATTGATTTCACTGCCCGCGATTTGCAGTCTAAACTGAAAGCCAAAGGACTACCTTGGGAAATTTCCAAAGCATTTAACCACTCGGCGGTTGTTTCTCATTTTGTACCAATAAGTACTTATCCCGACCTCAAAAATCTGAACTTTAGCTTGGAAGTAAACGGCGAAATTCGCCAGCAAGGAAATACTTCGATGATGTTGTTCGATTTCGCAACGATCATCAGCTATGTATCTCAATTTTTTACTTTGAAAAAAGGCGATATTATTTTCACAGGTACACCTGCGGGAGTTGCCTCAGTTGCAATCGGCGACCGCCTCAAAGGTGCTATCGAACAGGAAATATTTTTCGATTTTGAGGTTAAGTAATTCTGCAAAATTCAATGTTCAATTGTCGTATGCGGTAAATTATAGCTGCCATGCCTACGGCATTTTGTCAATGAAAAATACATGATTTTACTACAAAGATAGCAAGCCTAATAGCTTTTTGTTAAAAAAAATACGCATACTGCTATTCTTGTAGTCTATCTCATCATTTTATACTGAAATGAATCATATGCCACGTAGATTTTATCCCGTAGGAACTGCATGTTGGTAGCATTAAAATCATCCCTGCCCCCGTTTTCTTAGGCTGTTCAAAAAGGATGAATGTAGCACCGACTTTAGTCTGTAGCTATGTGATTATCAAGTGATTAAAAAATCAAAGACTAAAGTCTGTGTTACTTTTTGGACAGCCTCAATTTATCCATCGTGCAATTCATAATAGTATCACATTGGCTCTTCGGGTGAAATAGCTGCCAACAGTTGTTTTACCTCTTCTACTTTAGTCGGCTTATTGAGTTTGTCGAAGGAAACAATCAGGTTGCGCAACATTCTACGCACGATGTCAATATTTTCACAAGGCTCGTAGAAAGAGGCGCGCATAGGGAGTTGTAGTTGTTGCAAATAACTCTCGATGTCCTTGCGGCTGTAGATCCGCCCGCGATTGAACGCATTGATATAAAACGAAGTAAAGGCATCGGATCGGTACATGAGAATGAACAGATTGGGCATATTCACCCCATAGACAGGCATCCCCAGTTTTTGGGCGATGAGCATGTAAGCTACACACAAACTAATCGGGTTTCCTTTACGACTCTCAAGTACCTGATTGAACATAGAGTTACTCACCGCTGTAAAATTGCTGGTATTGGCAGTAAAGCGAAGTTTATTAAAAAATATATAATTGAACTCGCGGATTTGATCTATCGGGTGCAGGTCAGGTTTGAAAGACAGCCAAGCCTCGATGTACAGTTGTTGAATAATATGCTGTAGATCAGCAAGTTGCAGATCGGGATATTGATAGCGGGCAATCAAACACAGGCCGGTAAGCAAGTCGCGCTCGCTACTGCTGAACCAATCCCTAAAAGCCTGTATCAATGCACTGAACTGTATCTGATGAATAAGTTCTTCGATATATTTCTGTTCGCCTTTTTGCAAGGTGTGCTGCCATTCTTCCTCCAAAAAAGGCAGGACAGCCTTTCCTGCTTCTATGATCTTCTGCGTTACATGCAAGCGTATTTCAGGGTCGTTGTCGTCCAGTAGAGAAACCAGCGCTTTAAGTTCGTTAGGGGTCAGCATCATACATGGCTATAATTTTTTGGGGGCTGCCGTCTTTAGCAGCAAATTTTCTAATACTATTTCTATGGGTTTGAGCATCACTACAGCTACTATTTTCAGTACAATCACACCTGAAAGCCCCAAAATAGTTACATTTTCTTCTATTCGCGGATCTATGAACAGTTCGGATACGACAAAAAATAAAGCAGCCAACACCAGCACAATAGCCGTTGCACGCTTGCTTACCCGCTCGCGCACCAGCATGTCTAATGTTTGGGCGAGTTCCTCATTTTTGCGGGTAATACCCTCATTAGCCTTGTTGAGCTTACTTTGGAGGCGGTCGCTGACAGATGTGAGCAACTTTACCTCGCCAAGCAATTGGGCATAGCTTTGTACTAGCTGTTCGTACTCTTGCTGCCAGGATTGATCAGAAAGCAACTCGGGCCTTGCCAACAGATCTTTGGAATGCCTGAGAATTTCATTTTCTTTCTCAAATACCTGATATTTTTCAGGTTGCCTGCTCATATTTCCAACCGGGTGATTATGGCAAAATTATATTAAAAAAGCCGCTTTACCAGCGGCTTTTTTGTCAGTTTTCGATCATGTTGAGAACGATTGGAATGTCTATAAGTTCTTTAAAATCTTCGCCGGATTCCTGCATGTCTTCGTCGTCTTCCTCGTAGTACCAGTTGATAACAACCTCTTTATCTTTAATCTTTTCCAAGCGGCGGAAAATTTCGACCAAACATTTGGAAGAACTTGTATTAAAATACTCCAGCCGAATCTCGAAGTCTGTCTTTGTACAAGGATGTTTGACATATTCGTCCAGCCACTCAAAAAGTGGTTTATAGAACTCGATGGCGTTTTCGGGAATAGAGCGCCCCGACATTAAAAATTTACCTGAACTTGCATCGAAATGCAGCTTAGGGGTTTTTGAAGTTTCTTCCAGAAAAAAATTTTCCATATTTTCTAGTTAGCTTGGGCTACAGCTGACAAAGCTGTAGGAATAATGACCATTAAACTAAAGAATGAGAGATCTTTGCTGACCTTGCCAAACTGATAAGACAGTTTTCTGCCCGACTTACGTGCTATTTCAATCAGTCCAAGACCAGCACCACCCTTATCGGAAATCACGCCATTGCCTAGTGTCTCCATGTAAACCTGTTTTAGTTTTTCGGCCGACAGGCTGTTAATCAGGTCGAGCCGCGCTTTCAAAACAGGGACTTCTTTGTTTAAAATATAATTTCCGGCAATAATATAGTAATCTTGTTGATACTTAGCTAATACGAAAGTAACGCCCTCCGCATCGGAAAATGCCTCAAGTGGAAGGTGTCCGCAGTGGTGATAAATATTCTGAAGTACTTCTACAAGAATATTGAATACACGCTTCTTTACGCTGGATTTCGGCTCGATTTCAGCAAGTTTCGCTTGTACAACGTCTATTAAGTTGTTAAGCAAATCACCATTTGCATTGCCTTTGTAAGACATGATAATGTCTTGACTCTGAAATTGTTCACAAAAATCCCGGGCGTTCAATTCTTTGTAGTTTTAGGATTGACAAATAGGTGCATTTTTCTCAGATCATTATCTAACGACTCAACTGCTTTTCGCAAAGTTAATACCTTTTTCAGAAAGTTTAATTTTTCCTGCTTTGAACAGATTACCAATGAGTGTTTTGAATGTTTTTTTGCTCATCTTAAACGCTCGGCGTATCGTTTCCGGGTCGGTTTTGTCGTGATAAGGTAAAAAGCCGCCTGCCGCTTGCAGCGCATCTAAAATAACGTCCTGTTGGTTTTTGATGCCAAAATAGCCTTGTTTCCGCAAACTAAGATCAATCTTATAATCTTCTCTGATTTTTTTTACAAATCCCTTGCATCTGTGCCCTATGACAAGTGGCTCGAACAGTTCGGAATGGTATAGGATTCCTGCATAAGTGTTGTTAATAATGCACATGTAACCTAAATCAGTTTTTTCATAGATGAGCAAATCTACTTCCTGATTCTGGTACAGATCGGGTTGTCTTTTATTGAGAAAAGATCCTATTTTACCAATCCCAATCAGCCTGCCGGTGCGCGGGTCTGTACTTATACGAACGACATGCACCTGTCCCTTGCGCATGGTGCGGTGCTGCTCTTTCAGCGGAACAAACAGGTCTTTCTCTAAGCCCCAGTCCAGAAAAGCGCCAAAATCGGTGGTGTGGGTTACCTCCAAACAAGCAAACTCGCCTAATTGCGCATATGGGCGCAGCGTGGTAGCAATTGGGCGATCCTCCGAATCGTGATAAACGAAAACTTCTATGTAGTCGTTGGGTTGTAAACCTTCCGGCATGTATTTTTTAGGCAATAGCAGTTCGCCCAGCGGTGTGTCCAAATATGCACCGAAATCTACTAACTTTACCACGCGAAAGGTATGATACCGACCTATGATATTCTCTGACATACCGTAAAGGTAAGCATAACTTTTTCAATCAAAATATGCGCCCGCATAACCATTTTGCCGGAACAAGGTTTGTCGGGTTAATTCTTAGTGTGATTTTTACACTTATTGATACTTAACTTTTTATGAAGAATCTGCAAAACAGCATCTACAGCAGTTCTCTTGCACTGCTGACCGATTTATACCAGATTACGATGGCTTATGGCTATTGGAAAGCACAAATGACCGAACGCGAAGCCGTGTTCAACTTATTTTTCAGAAAAAATCCTTTTCAGGGAGGCTACACAATTGCCGGCGGACTTGCCTATGTAATAGATTTTCTGGAAAATTTCCGCTTCGATACAAGCGACATCAGCTATTTGCAAACACTGACAGGCGCTGATGGCAAGCCACTTTTCGAGCAGGCATTTCTGGATTACCTGTCTAATATAGAGTTTACCTGCGACGTGGACGCTATCCCCGAAGGAACGGTCGTGTTTCCACAGCAGCCGCTGCTGCGCGTCAAAGGCCCACTGATTCAGGGGCAGTTGTTGGAAACTGCACTGCTCAACATGATTAACTTTCAGAGCCTGATTGCTACAAAAGCTGCCCGCGTATGTCAGGCTGCCAACGGCGATCCGGTACTGGAATTTGGTCTGCGACGGGCGCAGGGCATAGACGGCGGACTTGCTGCAAGCCGTGCTGCATACATCGGCGGCTGCACAGCCACATCCAATGTGTTGGCAGGCAAATTTTTTGGCATTCCCGTGCGCGGTACGCACGCGCACAGTTGGGTGATGTCTTTCCCCGATGAAAAGATGGCTTTTAGAACCTATGCCAAAGCCATGCCCAACAACTGTGTGTTTGTAGTTGATACATACGATACGCTGGAGGGCGTAAAAAATGCTATCGAGGTTGGCAAAGAACTCCAAGCACAGGGCTACCATATGGCAGGCATCCGATTAGATTCCGGCGATCTTGCCTACCTGAGCATCAAAGCTCGCCAAATGCTCGATGAGGCAGGATTTGTCAATACCAATATTGTAGCCAGCAATGACTTGGATGAAAATATTGTAGCCAGTTTGAAACAACAGGAAGCGCAAATAAATGTATGGGGCATCGGAACCAAACTTGTTACTGCATTTGAGCAGCCTGCGCTCGGCGGCGTGTACAAAATTACAGCCCTCAAAAATGATGCAGGGCAATGGGACTACAAACTCAAACTCTCGGAGCAGGCAATCAAGATTTCCAATCCCGGACTGTTGCAGGTGCAGCGCTTTTATGATGAAAACGGACTTTGCATCGCCGATATGATTTACGATGAAGAGAGTTTTGTCCCTGCACAGCAGCCACAGGCAATAATTGTTGATCCATTAGATGCTACGCGCCGCAAGATTGTACACATGGAAGACAATCATCAGCTATTGCTGAAACCGATTTTCAAACAAGGCAAGAAGTGCTATGAATCCCCGGATATTCACAGCATTAGAACTTATGCGCAGCAACAACTGCAAACCCTGCACCCAACCATTCGCCGTTTTACCAACCCGCACCAATACCCCGTAGGTTTGGAAAAAGGCTTGTTTGAACTAAAAACCAACTTAGTTTTGAAACTCCGTCATTTAGCCTAACAACTCATGGAAAACCCTGTTATTATTTTTGGCGCTAGTGGATTGGGCCGCACCGCACTAGATATTTTCCAAAGCAACGATGTACTGGTTTACTGCCTGCTGGACGACGACAAGTCGCTGCACGGGCAAGAAATCAACGCCATACCAATTGCAGCCACAACAGACAGCGAAGAATACCTGCGCATGATCGGGGATAGGTGTGAGGCTTTTGTTGCGACCGACGACAACCGCCTGCGCAAATCATTAGTAAAATACTTGATAGAAAAGCGCAAAAAAATGCCCGTCAATGCTATCCATCAACAAGCATTTATTGAAACCTCAGCAACTATCGGGCATGGCAACCTAATTGCCGCACGTGTCTTTATCGGTAGTTCTGTACAAATCGGCAGCCATTGCATCATCAATGCAGGTGCAATTATAGACTATGAAACCACTATCGGCGACTTTGTACAAATCGGCGTAGGCAGCCTCATCAACAGTAAAGTTACGATCAAAGAGGGCGCATTTATCGGAACCGGCGTAACTGTAGTTGCCGGCGTAACTATCGGTAAGAATGCGCGCATAGGTGCCGGATCGGTCGTCATTAGCGATGTTGCTGACGGCGAAACTGTGTTTGGCGTACCTGCCAAAAAAGTGTAACTACTACCTGTCAAATTTGAACATTACCTCATCAAAAACGGCTACTCCTCTGCCATAGTAGCCGTCTATGGTGTGTACCCCAAAGCCAATGCGGTATTTGCCGGGCTTTAGCTTAACAACATAGGTAATATGGTTGCCTGTTGTCCGATCGTTGTTAATTTGCCTGCCCGAGCCACCATGGCCTTCTACACTGCCGTTTTCGTACAGTTTAAGTATTTCGTTGTCTAAAATAAAAACGGGGTAATCGTTATTGCCGCTGTCTCCAATGGAAGCATAGCTAACCAATTTGAACACTAAGGATCCGGGGCGGATAACTTGTATATCCTGATAGGCATATACAGTAGCAGGTATTGGATTGGGTATATCATCCTCATCTCGATTAGGCCCCGTAACAATCAGTTCTCCTGTCAGAACCTCTATACTACCATTACCTTCCACGTGATTGAACCAGCCTTTAGAAGAGTCAAATGTCCCATTCTCAATTACAGATGCCTGCTCTTGTCCGTATCCCACAAACGGCACTGCACAGACAAACAAAAAAGTAACCACCGTAAATAATTGCTTCATCATATTCTTAACATTGAAAGGGGCTAAATAGTACAAATCCGTAACGAATAAGTTGTTGTGGAATTGCTTCCAAAAGTAATACTTTTGCATGAAAAAAGGCATTTTGAAAACTAAAGCTCCATCATATAAACAAGATAAGATCAACATCATAACGCTGGGTTGCTCAAAGAATCTGGTAGATTCAGAAGTTTTACTGACACAGCTCAAAGGCAATCAGCTTAATGCTGAACACGAATCACGAAAAGATGATGCTAATATCATCATTATTAATACGTGTGGTTTCATTGATCGTGCCAAGCAGGAATCTATAGACACCATTTTGCGCTACGCAGAGGCAAAAAACGAGGGGAGCATTGAAAAATTGTACGTAACCGGCTGTCTTGTACAGCGCTACAAAGACCAACTGGAAGAAGAAATCCCTGAGGTAGATGCTTATTTCGGCACAATGGAGCTGCCCCTGCTGCTCAAGCGCTTCAATGCAGACTACAAACACGAACTGATCGGCGAGCGCCTGACAACTACTGCCCGCCATTATGCTTACCTGAAAATATCGGAAGGCTGCGATCGCCCCTGTTCATTTTGCGCTATCCCGCTGATGCGTGGCAAGCATGTTTCCAAGCCAATAGAGCAGATTGTGCAAGAAGCCGCCAACCTTGCCCAAAACGGAACGAAAGAAATCATCCTAATTGCGCAGGATCTGACCTACTACGGGCTGGATATGTATAAAAAGCGCACCCTCGCCGACCTGCTGCACCGCCTGTCCGATGTAAACGGCATTGACTGGATTCGCCTGCAATATGCCTACCCTTCGGGCTTTCCGCTGGAAATTCTGGACGTAATAGCAGAGCGCGACAACATCTGTAAATACTTAGATATGCCGCTGCAACACGGTTCTACCGAAATGCTGAAGATTATGCGTCGCGGCATCACTCGCCAAAAAACCGAAGATCTGATCCAAACCATCCGCGAAAAAGTGCCCGGTATTGCGCTGCGCACCACACTGATTGCAGGGCATCCCGGCGAAACAGAGGAGCATTTTGCTGAAATGGTTGATTTCGTAGAGCGCATGCGATTCGATCGCCTCGGAATTTTCACTTACTCACACGAAGACCAAACCCATTCCTTCACTATGCCTGACGATGTGCCGCAGGAAGTAAAAGAAGAACGGGCTGCATACATCATGGAGCTGCAACAGCAGATCAGCTATGAAATGAACGCCCAAAAAGTCGGTAAAACATTTAAAGTTCTTTTTGACCGCAAGGAAGGCGGCTACTTTATCGGGCGCACAGAATTCGACTCGCCTGAAGTGGACAACGAAGTGCTGGTAGACGCAAAAGCCAACTACGTGCGCGTAGGCGATTTTGCGCCGGTGACCATTACTTCTGCTACGGAATTTGATTTATTCGGCACAGTTGCTATTTAGTAATTAGCCAAATTCATATGTTCCCTATTGCTTTTAAGCACTATGGGATTCGCCCCCTTAAGATGCCATACCTACTGGTGTTTTCAGTTACAAAGGCTACATATGAAACTACAAAGGTAGCAGCCCTATCGGCTTTATATGATAAAAGCCATTAGGTCTGCTATCTTTACAGCAAAACTATGCATTTTTTATTGACAAAATGCCGTAGGCATGACGGCTGTAAATTCTTGCATATGACCACAGAAAACTGAACTTTGTTCACTTACTTAACTATGGAACAATCTAATAAACGAACCGAACTTACTTCTATTGGCGAGTTTGGATTAATAAACCGCATCAAAGCGGGGGTAACCCTACAAAACAATAGCAGCATCCTTGGTATCGGCGATGACGCTGCCATTATTGATATTGGTAATGGCTACTATCAGGTAGTTTCTACTGATTTACTTGCCGAAGGCATTCATTTTGACCTTTCTTTTACACCCCTGCAACACTTAGGCTACAAGGCTGTTTCGGTCAATGTGTCGGATATAGCCGCTATGAATGCTACGCCCGAACAGCTTGTGATAAGCATCGCGTTGAGCAATCGCTTTTCAGTAGAGGCTGTCGACGCACTTTACGAGGGAATACTGGCAGCTTGCAAAGACTATAAAATTGACCTTGTGGGTGGCGACACGACCAGCTCCCGCAGCGGATTGATCATTTCCATCACCGCCATCGGACGCGCACCGAAAGAAAAAATTACTTGCCGACACACTGCCAAAAAAGGCGATATTCTTTGTGTATCAGGCGATTTGGGCGGCGCTTATGTAGGCTTGCAGTTGCTCCTGCGCGAAAAAGCAGAGTTTTCTGCCAATCCTGATATGCAGCCGCAGTTAGACGCATTTGCTTACGTGGTAGGCAGGCAGTTGCGCCCCATAGCCAAGACATCGCTCATCTACGAATTGGCAGAGTTGGGAGTCGTACCAACTGCCATGATTGATATTTCAGACGGGCTGGCTTCCGAACTGCTGCACATCGCCAAAAGCAGCAAATTAGGCGCTGTCATTTATGAAGATAAAATACCGATTGCGCAACAAACTTACGATACAGCGATCAACGAATTTAAGTTCATTCCATCAGTTTGCGCCCTCAACGGCGGTGAAGATTATGAACTCTTGTTTACTATTGCGCAAAAGGATTACGAAAAAATTAAACTACACGACGATATTTCATTCATTGGCTACATGGCAGACGCTTCCGAAGGCTACCAAATGGTAACGCGAGCAGGTCAAAAAGTCCCTGTTACAGCACAAGGATGGGTGCACTTTTAGCACAAGCATCCGACAATCGGACTAACTAAGAAGTAGGCCAAAAAAGAGATAACCTTCTTTAATATGACTTGTACACAGCAGTTGTGTAATACTGAAGTGAATCACCTACCATGCAGTTTTTATCCCGTAAGAATTGCATAAGGGGTAGCATGGAAATGTTTTACATAAGCACACTCTGAAGGGCATGTTACAGGGCAATTATAGGCAGATTACACAGATAAACGCTGTTAATTGAAAATCTGTGTAATCTGCCTTGTCGGCGTGCCGGATGATTGGTATTTATTAGCTGAAGTAGGTTCTCATTATGCACTCCGCAGCGGCGTAGCGTGGTAGCGTTTAACGTGCGGCCCCATGAACAGGCGGGAATAGAGCCGCAGCAACGCTACACAATCCATTACAAAACTGAGCGCAATAAAAAATGCAAGCAGGTACTGGTTTTCGTGTACGTGGCTGAGCAGCAAGTCTTCGCCGATAAAAGTCAGCGTGATCGGGAAACCTATCATGCCCAGCGTTGCGAGCAAAAATACGAAGCCCATTTTCGGATATTCGTAGATGTGTCCGTAGTAATTTTCCAAATCAAAAAATGCAGGTTCGCGCTGTTTCAGTATTTGCAGACAAACCAATCCGACCAGCCCCGATACGATAACTCCGCTGAGGTAAAACGCTGTGTGCATCATATCAAAATCTTCGTTGAATGAAACCGCCAGTGCTGTCCAGAAGTGATTGAGCATCACTAAGCTCCATGCCACACGTGGATATTTTCGTTCCGAAAAAGCCTTGAAAACCATCACCAGCCCAACAAAAGCTATCAGCGCAGGGACAGCAGGGCGCACCGCCGCAGGAATCCACTCGCGCTGCCACAGGAAAATCATCGCTACCAGATAAGCAGGCAATACATAAAGCAATAGATTGGCAGGAGTAAGAAAATCTAATTTGTGCCCCAGTTTGCGGATAGGTTTAAAAAGCAGACTGTTGATTATTTGATCTAAATTCCACTCTTTCAGCGCCAGTAAGTACAAGGTATTTTGCAGCTTGTGCGAAATGCCTTTGTAAAATCGGAAGCGATGCGGCGTAAAATGATAAAACTGCTCGCGAATCAGATAACTGACCGTCGAAGGCGACACCAGCAGTTGATAGGTGCGCAAAAAGGCATTGCCTGCAAAGTGAATCAGCACGAGCGTAGTCCAGCCCAGCGAAAGTTCAATAAACATCAGCCCGATTTGCGTGAGCGAGGCATAGGCTATCTGCGTTTTGATATTAGACTGCACCCTTGCGACAAAGTAACTCAAAACGGCTGTTGTGAATCCTATCAAGCCAATCAGTACGCGCACCAGTGGCTGATGTTCCCAGAAATGCTCCATGCGCAGCAGCAGATAAACTCCCAAATGAACAGACAGCGAACCGTAGAAAATAGCGCTGGACGGGGTTGGCCCCTCCATTGCGCGAGGCAGCCACGAGGAAAACGGAAACTGTGCCGACTTGGCTGTCGCAGCTATCAGCAAACAAATAGAAATGAAAATGCCGATACCGCTGTGGCTGAGCAAGTGATCGTGTACCAAATGGTAGTTGTTGAGCTTAAAAAAAGTAATGTTCTCGTGCCAGAGGTGATGGCTTGCCCATGCTGCAAGCAAAATCCCCACATCGCCGATGCGGTAAATGGAAAACACCTTCAGCGCATTGCGCACGGGCAAATAGCGCTCTCTGTAAAAAGAAATCAACAAAAATGATGAAATTCCCAGCATTTCCCAGCCAATAAACAGCGTTTCAAAATTTCCTGCTAGAATGGTTAGGTTGTATGCCAGAAAAAAGAACAGCACCGTGTTGAAAAATCGCTTGTAACCGGCTTCCATATGCAGATAATAGCTGCAATAGCGCACAATCAGCAGCGAAATAAAGCTGCCTATCCAGAGGAAAAAGGCAGTATTGCGGTCAAAGCAAAAGTCTATCAGAAAGGTATAATCGGGTGAATCGTAGATAGTTATTTCGCGTATGTTGATGTACGGTGCGCCTCTGTACAGCCAAAATCCGATAAAAAAAGTAACTACGAGCAGGTGCAACAGCACACTATAGTAAGAAATATTGGCAAGCGTAAATTCGCGTTTTTCTGCCACAAAAAGCGTTGCTGCAAAAGCCAGCAGCGGAATGAGTACGAAACTCAGGATAAAATAATTGGTTTCCATCGGGATTATTGCATCAGGTAAACGGGCAGGTTATCGTGAACAGTCTCAAATTCAGGCATGAGATTGGTGCGGATTTCCAGCGTGTTCAACAGTGGCTGATAAGGCTTAAATTCCTCATTTTCAAAGTAATAAATCTCTTTGCTTTGCGGGTGAACAACGGCAAGATGCACCCACTCATTGGCGAACCAGTCGTAGGTTGGAGCATGCTGTCGGATGGTTTGCAGGACGATCTCAGGCACATGCTCTACAATCACCATGAGGCGCAGCGGCTGATGGATGTTAATCATCTGTCGCGGCAGTCCGGTGCGCAGGTCGCCCTCCAGCCCATTAGCAACGCCAATCAGCCCGACAACGTTGTGCGGCAATTTGCTGCCTGCACCCAGCCGCTCGTTGTCAACCCGCGAAAAGTAATATTCCAGATTGATGCCGCCGCAAACGGGCGCAACCGCTTTCAGAATACCAAGCAGGTACTTGCCTTCGGGGTCAGTTGCGTAGTCGTAAGAGTTCAGGAATGCCCGTCTGTCTAAAAAGAGGTGTTTGTTGGAAGCCCGCCGTCCGACAATGCACAGCGCGTTGGTTGCATGATTCCATTCGGGGCGCGGTTCAAACAGCGAAAGTGCGCGTTTTTGCACTTGTTTGTGTACTTTTTCAACGTTTTCTTCCGAATCAATCAGCAAAAAGCGGCGCGAACGTTCTTTGGCGTTCAATGATAGTGCCTTGTCTATCAATGCTTTGTATTCCTGATGTAGCTGTTTCAGGGATTCGGGTAGCAGATGTTCGTCAAAAAAATCTGCCAAGTCGCGTGTCGTATCGTGCAGTCCGCCGACGAAGTGGGTGCTGTCCGGAATATGGATGCCACGCGCTGCCAGCAATGCGCGGACTTCAGGCATATTTGCCATTGTAGCGGCGGCACGTGCATTTACCGAGCCTGCACGTCCGCTGCACGCGCCGCAGTCGTAGCCCGCATAGTGCGTATTATTGACGCTGCTTGCACCGTGTCCGATAATATAGACTAAGGGCGCAAAATTTTCTATCAATCCGATGCTTCGCAACAGCCCTTCTATGCGGTCTGCCATTTCTTCGGTAGTAAAGCCAAACTGATAGCCATGCGCACTGCGTTTTGCATCTTTGCAATGAATGTCTAAAGTGCCATTTTTGTCCATGTGATTGAAAGAGGACACCATCGTTGAGGTTTCTATGGGCTTGAAGATGCTCCATGCAAGCCTTGCCGCTGCAGCCAGCCCTAAGGCAGGCGCAACAATTAGCCCTGCCCAGAAGCCACGCGAGCGCCTGCTGAGGTGTGCATCTTTACTATGGCGTTTTCGTGCCTCCCGCTCGCGGATGATATGTCGCGGCTGCATGGGTGCAGGGCAGGACTTAGTCGTGAACTTACTGTGTTCGGGCTGAAAAAGAAACTCGATGTTGAAAAAACCCGCAGTTCCAAAAGTTTGGGCGTGGGGATCTAAGCGCTCTATGTGTCGGCGAATCGAGCATTCGCGATCGTCTATGCAAAATATCGCTTGCAAACTAATTTCGGTGGCATGATGTACGCCATTGACTTGGGTAAGTTGCATCCCGCGCAGCACCTGGTCGTAATAGCTCCATTCCATCGCTTCTTGCCAAAGCGCACATACCTCAAAATACTCGTTTGAGGCAGGCGGCGCGAATAAATCCACCTGTGGCAATTTGACAGCCTGTGAAAAAGGTTGCCAGTTTTTGCCTAATTTATTTTCCAGTGCGTCTATTTCCAGCAATAGTTCAAATGCAATAAAATCGCGTAGAGTGATTGCTCGCCTGTCAAAGAGGCTGTCGGGTTTTTCTTCCAGTACAGCTACCATACCCGACCAGCCGGGATGTGCAAATTGCTGATCGAAGAGGTATTGCTCGTAGTAGCGTTCGTCGCCAACGATCAATTTTAGCAATTCAGGCAGGGCGCAGTCGGTATGAAGCAATAATCGGCGGGCAGTAGGTTTGCGAAAAATGCTCGTAAAGTTGTTGCGCTCCAGCTGCCGCAGCGAAGCCAGAAACCCATGCCGACTAACGGGAAACTTTTGTAGTGCAATGCCTTGGTCTAAGTATGCTGCTATCACCCGAAATAGCAAGGGATTTATTTCTTTTTCCAAGTTGAGTTTGTAAAGTTCTTTCCAATATCGGCGCAGTTGGCCAATCCGCTGTTGGAAAGTAATATCCTCTAATGTGCGATGCATCTTTTCCCGCCAGTATGCCAATTGGGCTTCTCCTTTGTTGCGGATGATGACGCGACGGATAACTGCGTCCCTGATCTCGCCGCTTTTGTGCAGGTGGCGGTACTCTTCCAGTGGCAGATAGGTCTGATAGCCGAATATTTCCGAAGCCTGATGCAGCGCCTGATGAAATTTCTGGTGCTGAAAAGCGTGAAGGGTATTATGGTGGATAAAGTCTTTTAAGGGGCCCTGCGAGGGCAGATAGTGTTTCAACTTGTGCAGCGTATGCACTTCGTCGAATACAGCAACAGAATCCATAGAGATTGGGGATTAAAAAATTTACATAAATAAAATAAATGCTTGTGCAGCAGGTAAGCTATGTGCAATATACACCTGATAGGGTGCAGTGCCTTTGTTTGATTTGCTATCTATTTATTTTATTTACAACCTCCAGTTGCAATAAATCAGGAAAAGCGCCCTGAAAGGCTGCCGGGTCTGCAAAGGATCTGTACTGACCTGACCTAAAGCTACCTGCAAATGTTGAAGTAATCTAAAAGCATCGGAAGCGAGTGTTTTGGGCAGGGGATTTTCCGATGTTATAGGCGCATTTGCAGTAACTTCTTCTGCACAGCCCTCAGGCATTGCAATTGCCTGCGCAAGTTGGTGGGATGCTTTGGAAGCAGCAAGAGAAATAACCGACCCGTTGAGAAATTCCTGTAAGGTGCAACAGTATGTTGTAGGGGTTCTGCTACTCATCAGTAGCACCACTATGCCAACAAGCATTACCCAACGTTCGATCTTTGTATGCATATTGCGCGAATTACGCAAATAAAAAACAAATCTACTGTAAGGTTAACAAAAAAACCATTCTGATAGTTCAGAATGGTTTAGCGTGTTCTCGGCAGGACTCGAACCTGCAACCTTCTGATCCGTAGTCAGATGCTCTATCCAATTAAGCTACGAAAACATTATTTTTGGGACTGCAAAGGTAGTTTAGCCTTTTGGATTTACAAAATTTTGCGCCTGTTTTTTGTAACTTGCAGGGTGATTACCTCCGCTATCTACTTCCACATTCCTTTTTGCAAGCAGGCCTGCCACTATTGCGATTTTCATTTCAGCACCTCGCTGAAAGGCGTGTCAGCCATGACGGAGGCTTTATTACAGGAAATAGAACTGCGGGCAGCAGAGCGCACCGTGCCGGCTGCAAGTGTTTACTTCGGCGGAGGTACTCCCTCGCTTTTGCCTGTGGCCGACTTGCAGCGCCTGATAGACAAAGCAGCCTCAGTTTTCGGAATTGCTGACAGCGCTGAAATTACGCTGGAGGCCAACCCGGATGACCTTACGGCTGCAAAATTGCGAGATTTGCGCACCCTTGGCATCAATCGCCTGAGTATCGGCATCCAGAGTTTCCACGAACCGCACCTGCGGTGGATGAATCGGGCGCACAATGCAGAGGATGCGCTCGGCTGTGTAGCCAAGGCACAGCAGGCCGGCTTCGATAATATTAGCATAGATCTGATCTATGCCATACCTGCAGCTACACACGAGATTTGGGAAAAGGATTTGCAGACTGCAATCGCGCTCGATGTGCGGCATATTTCTGCCTATTGCCTCACGATAGAAGAGCGGACGGCATTTGGCAACTGGCTCAAGAAAGGCAATATGCGCCCGATTGACGACGAATTTGCCGCCCGCCAGTTTGAAATGATGACACAGGCGCTAACTGCCGCTGGATTTGAGCATTACGAAATATCCAATTTTGCAAAACCCGGACACTACTCGCGCCACAACTCCAATTACTGGAAAAAAGGCACTTACATTGGCATTGGCCCTTCGGCGCACAGCTACAACGGGCAGCAGCGGAGCTACAACGTAGCCAATAATGCGCAGTATATCAAGGCGATAGGGGCGGGACAACTGCCTGCGGATACAGAGACGCTCAGCCGCCGCGATCACATCAACGAATACCTGATGACCTCGCTCAGGACGCAGTGGGGCTGCGATCTGCACTGGCTGAAAACGAACTATGACTACGACCTCCAACAAGCGCAGGCTGCTTATTTACAGCAACTGATTGCTGATAGGCAGGCAGTTTTGAGCGATCAGTACCTAATACTGACCAATAAAGGCAGGCTGCTTGCGGATAGCATTGCATTGGAATTATTTATTCCCGATGAGGATCAAGATTTGAGCGTATGAATGCGCCGGATAATAACTCCGATTTGTGCCCCGCTGACAGGCGGCTTGCCCGTATGCAATACTTTTACTTCATATCCGCTGGGTAGCAGTACAGAAACCAAGCGATAAGCTCCGGCAAATTCACTGCTAAGTACAGTGCCTCGCATTAAGGCTTCCTTTTCGGATACCAGTTCCAAATCTTCTGGACGCAGGCATACTTTGGCAGTTGGATGATTCAAATCAGCGCGGAGAGCAAGCGGTAGTGCTTCTGCGGGCAGCACATTTACCTCGCCTGTTGCCATTGCTACGTATGCTGTATGCGGATAGCGGTAGATTTCTTCCGAAGTACCGATTTGAAGGATCTGTCCATTGCGCATTACAGCCAGTTTATCTGCCACGGCGAGCGCATGGAGCGGCTCGTGCGTAACCATCACAACGGTTGTTTGCTCGTGCAGGATGATTCTTTTCAAATCTTTGCGCAAACTGCGACGCATAGGGTAGTCCATTTGGCTGAAAGGTTCGTCCATCAGCAGCAGGCGCGGTTTGGCTGCCAGCGCCCGTGCAACGGCTACCCGTTGGCGCTCCCCGCCCGAAAGTTGGGCAGGCAGTTTCTTTTCTATGCCCGGCAAGCGTACCAGTTCCAGCAATTCGCGCACGCGTTCCTGCTGACGAGCAAGAGGCTGAGAGATAATTGGATAGGCGATATTATCAGCAACATTCATTTTGTTGAACAAGCCAAAATCTTGCTGGATGAGGGCGATTCGCGGATCGCCGGGCACTAACTTTTGCGAAGGATCGGGAACAGGCCGACCGTCTAACCAGATATGCCCACTATCAGGCATTTCCAAACCCGCCATGATGCGCAGCAAAGTGCTTTTACCTGCACCGCTTTCGCCGAGGATGGCAATAATTTCACTTTGATTGGCCGTAAAAGATACGCCCGACAGCGCTGCCCGGGTTTGTCCTGGATATTGTTTGTGAATTTTCTCTATTTCTAAAAAACTGAGCAGCATGAACGAGTATTAGCTTTCTTCGGTGGCAACGATTGGTTCGAATTTACTTTCGGTAGCAGTAATTAATGCTGCAACGGTAGCATCGCCCGTAACATTTACAACGGTACGGGCCATATCCAAAATCCGATCTACGGCTACGATCAGTGCAATCCCCGCCGAGGGCACCTGAATAGCCTCCAGCACAATCACCAGCATCACCATACCTGCACCCGGTACACCTGCCGAGCCGATAGAAGCCAGCGTTGCCGTTAGCAAAATCATCAGCTGATCGGTCAGTGTGAGGTCAATACCCAGCGCCTGCGCAATAAATACCGACGCAACGCCTTGGTAAAGGCTTGTGCCATCCATATTGATTGTAGCGCCAATTGGCAATACGAAACTGGTGATTTCTTCGGGCATACCCAGCGCTTCTTGGCAGCGCTTCATGGTAATAGGAAGCGTAGCATTGCTCGAACTGGTACCTAAACCTACCAACTGCGCTGCGCGAATGGCATGAAAAAACTGTATATAGCCGATTTTTGCTATCGAGCGAAACAAGATAGGATAGAACAGATATGCGTGAATAAATAAACCAACCAGCACACAACCTGTGTACCAAGCCAGTCCGCTCAGCAGGCTGGCAGCTTGAGAAATATCATCGCCCGCTATTTCTACGATCAGCGCGCCAACCAGCGCAAACACGCCAACAGGCGCAAAAAGCATGATAAAATCAACAATTTGGATGATGGCATCATTGAGCGCATCAAAAAAGCCCACGAGTGTATCGCGTTTATCAGGCGCTATTTTAATCAGCGCTACGCCCATAATCATGGCAAAAAAGACAACCTGCAACATGCGCGTATTGTCTGCTGCTGCGCTGGTAATATTATCGGGAAAAATATCTATCAGCGGCTGCAAGATCGGGCGCTCCTTGAGTTTCTCTACAGCGCTGACGCTACTCGATGTTTTTTCTGTATAGACACTTATCAACTGCTGGCGTGTATTTTCGGGCAGTCGCTTGCCGGGTTTAACGATGTTGGCAATAGACAAACCGATGATGATGGCTACAATGGTTGTACCGATATAAATACCAATCGTTTTGCCGCCAATGCGCGAAAGTTTGCGAATATCGTGTAAACTTGCTACGCCTACAATCAATGAGGCCAGTACCAACGGCACAGCAATCATTTTCAGCAGCGTAACGAAAATTGTTCCCAGCGGTTTGATAAATTCTATGGTCAGGTAAGCGGGGAATTTCAGCCATGCACTTGCCAGCCCCCAGCACAAGCCTAATATAAGCCCGATCAGGATTTGCAAATACAAAGGCAACTTTTTTGTTTTCATTTCGGTTGAGTTACTGCTTGGGATCATACAATATCTGTGGGGATTTTACAGAAAATAAGGTGCAATTTGGCAGTAAAATTTTGAAATCAGAAACTAAATCGCATATTTTGGCGTTCAAAAATTGATATGTTTTTCTTCAGGCACTTTGCATTTTTTGCAGTTGTAATGCTGCTGTTTGCCTTCAGATTTGCTGACAGCTCTCCTGTGCCTACGCTTGGAGGGATTTGTGAGATCACAACCGCACCTTTGCACACCAGTACTGACCGGGTAGTTGTTTCGCCGGCCGTTGAATCGAACTACCGGCAGGAAGCAGTCGAAGAAGTCGAGGAATGCACAGAGGATAATTGCAAAGGACGTACGCACTTTGCTGCACCTCCCGGCAATAGGTACGACTGCTTAGCTGCAAGCATCCAATCCGCGCCTAAAATTCATACAAGCGCTGCACACATTTGCAGGCGCTTTCTTATTTTTTGCAATTGGCGTTTATAGTTTGGGGTTAGGGTAGTCATCAAGAGGCGTGCCTCAAACTGTCTTATCTAAACTTCTATCAAACACATCATCTATGCAAATTCATAAAATTCAACCGCCTGCCGATGGATGGGCGGGACTTTCCAAATATTATCGAACAGATGCCGTTGCAGGCTTTTTAGTTTTTCTGATCGCTTTGCCGCTTTCGCTGGGGATTGCCCTTGCCAGCGGATTCCCACCCTTGGCAGGTGTACTGACTGCTATCGTCGGTGGGCTGATTGTCGGGTTATTTGCCGGCTCGCATCTGACCATAAAAGGGCCTGCTGCCGGGCTGATTGCAATTGCCATTGGGGCTGTGGAAACCTTCGGACAAGGCGACATGCTGGCAGGTTACAGGTTTACGCTGGCTATCATTGTCGTGGCGGGCGTATTGCAAGTATTGTTCGGAGTCCTCAAAGCAGGTGCGCTGGGCGAGTTTTTTCCTGCTTCTGCTGTTCATGGGATGCTTGCCGCTATCGGCATTATTATCATCAGCAAACAAGTACACGTATTGCTGGGCGTGAAACCTGCTGCAAAAGAGCCGCTGGCGCTACTGGAAGAAATTCCGCGGAGTTTATTGGAGCTAAATCCAGAAATTGCTTTCATTGGACTAATGAGTCTGTTGCTACTGGTGCTGTTGCCGCAGATCAAAAATCAGTTTGTCCGCAAAATTCCTGCGCCTTTAGTAGTCATCCTTTTTGCTATACCCGCAGGGTATTTTTTCGATCTCGACCGCGAACACGACTATGTGTTTAGCGGGCGCAGTTATCACATCGGTAGAGATTTTCTGGTCAATCTGCCCGAAAATTTACTTAGCGGCATCACTTTCCCCGATTTTTCGCAGATTTTGACTGCTACAGCCTTACAGTATGTTATCATGTTTGCGCTGGTAGGTAGCTTAGAGTCGCTACTGACTGTCGAGGCGATAGATCATTTAGACCCTTACAAGCGTAAATCTGATGCTAATAAAGATTTGTTTGCCGTTGGCGTAGGCAATGTAATTTGTGGAATGATCGGTGGCTTACCGATGATTGCCGAGGTTGTACGCAGTTCTGCCAATGTGAATAACGGCGCAAAAACCCGTTGGGCCAACTGGTTTCATGGCTTGTTTTTGCTGCTTTTTGTGGCTTTGCTGCCCGGACTGATTCACAGGATTCCCTTAGCTGCGCTGGCGGCTATGCTGGTATATACAGGCTATAAACTGGCTGCGCCGCAACATTTCTATCACGCATGGAAAATAGGCAAGGAACAACTGCTGATTTTTGTAGTAACGATTATAGTAACGTTGGCTACAGATCTGCTATTAGGCGTATTGGCCGGTATTGTGGTAAAAATGCTGGTTTTGCTTGGTCAGGGTGCAAAGCTCCGTTCGTTCTTTCGGGCTTCGCTTATAACTTCAGCAACAGATGGACAGGTAGTAACTGTTAGATTTCAGGATGCAGCCCTTTTTTCCAACTATTTGATCTTCAGGAAACTACTTGCAAAAATACCTGCAGGTAAAAAGTTGGTGCTGAATTTTTTGGAAGCATCCATTATTGACCACACTTTTATGGAGCGCATCCAGAATTTTGCACACGAGTATGAACGCAACGGGGGCAGCGTTACTATCAATGGATTGGAACATCACCGCCCCTTTTCTGAGCATCCGCTGGCGGGGCGTAAGCGTGTTTATGCGCAAGACTGAGTGATTAATGCCCGCTTCCTGCGGGCTTTTTGTTGCGCATCATGAAAAACAGGAAGCCAAAAGCAACAATCAGGATCGTTGGGATAATGGCGATATTTGCTAGCGTTGCCTGTCCTGCAACCAGATCTACGTCTGCTGCCGATACACCGCTTTTAGCTGCCTCAATGCGGTTCTCATCTAACCATCTGCCGATGATTGGTTGGAAAATAGACGCACCAAACATTCCTGCACCACCAATTAGCGACATGCCAAGTGCGCCTGTTTTGGGCATATATTCAGCAACAAACGAAATCATGTTAGGCCAGAAATAGCATACGCCTACGGCAAAAAGTACGGCATAGACGTACACCATTGCGCCGGTGGCAGCACTCATCAGGTAAATAGCGATAGCCGAAATGATAGCGGAGGCTAAAAGAACGCCTGTAATGTTGAGGCGATGCACCACGGGGCCTGCAAAAAAGCGTCCTACCGCCATCAGCCCTGTTACCAATGCAAGTACCAGCAGTGGTTCTGCGCCTGAGTTGCCCAAAATGCGCTCTACCCATTGTTGCGTACCAAGTTCTGTTGTTGCGGTCATCGTCATACAAACCATCATAAACCAAAATAGCGGCGAAGTGAAGATGGCTTTGAAATTTTCAGCATTAGAAGAGGAAATAGCCCTGCCCGTCTGTTCAGGAAACTGCTGCCCGAAAAACAGGAAGCCGTAGATCAGTGCAGGCACGTACATAGTCGCAATTTTTACCTGCCAAGGCATCGCCATTTGCGTCAGTACAAAAGCGATTAGCGAGCCTATGACAATCCCGCCCGGAAACCACACGTGGAAGCGGTTGAGCATGGTTGTTTTATTTTCATCGTACATGTTGGCAATCAGCGGGTTAAACGCTGCTTCTACCATGCCGTTAGCAAAACCGATCAGGAAAGTGGAGAGAAACAAAGGCCAGAAGCTACCCGAAAGAAGTGTAAAAGTAATGCCTAGCAGGTGTCCGAAAAAGGCGATGAAGCCCAACTTCTTAGGCCCGAGACTGTTGTACAGCGGGCCGCCGATCATTGTGGCAATAGGGAAACCCAGAAATGCCATTTGATTGATCCAGCCTTTTTCTGTATCCGATAGTCCCAGTGTTTCGGTTAGGTCGTTCATAATGCCTGCACGGATAGCAAAGGCCATAGCTGTAGTAATCAGCGCTAAACAGCTTGCCAGAAACAAGCGATCCCTGTTGATGTTTTGATTCATACTTACTTTGTATTTGCGAGTGAAGTTGTTTTGCCGAAAGATAAAATTTTTTGGTATTATTATACCATTATGAGTCTTACAACAGGTAATACTTCTTTGCGGACTTTGCAAAAAATCATTGCGTTCTTTGTGATAGAGCCTTTTTTACTGCAAAGAACGCCGAGTTTTACGCGGAGAGCACTGAGGTTAAGTTCATTTTAGTATAAGATTGCGGAAGTTAGAAATTAGCTCGTAGGCTACGAAAAACAACGCTATGATTCTCAATACTGTAAAAAGGTTTTTGAAAAAGAAAGCCCACGCCTACAATCCCCATCTGCCCGACTTGATTCCCTACCTCAAAGGTGAGAAATACGGCTTTTGTAATCCGCAGAAGGAAATCATTATTCCCTGCATATACGATGAGGTAAAGCTGTTCCACCAAGGTTTGGCAAGGGTAAAAAAGGGTGAATACTGGGGATTTATTGACGCAAGTGGCAAGTTGGTAATACCCTGCGAGTATATGTCGGCAACACATTTTAGTGAAGAGTTGGCAACAGTCATCAAAGTAACCAAGGATAGGAAGTATGGATTGATAGATTACAATGGACAATTAGTAGCGCCCTGTGAGTATGATGATATATCTTATTTCAGCGAGGGTTTGGCAGGGGTTGAAAAGAACGGCAAACACGGCTATATAGACCTGAACGGACAGTTGGTCATTCCCTGCATATATGAGAACGCATATGGTTTTAATGAGGGATTGGCATCGGTACAAAAGGACGGCAAAGATGGCTACATCAACCACAGCGGGCAGATAGTAATCCCTTGCAAATACGATGTGGCAGGATCATTTGACGAAGGTTTGGCATATGTCAAAAAAAAAATAAAAAATACGGATTCATAGACCGTAACGACCAATTAGTAATCCCCTTTGAATACGATGAAGCATCATCTTTCTACGAAGGATTGGCAGAGGTAACGGTTAATCGCAAAGATGGCTTGATTAATTACAGCGGTCAGTTGGTTGTTCCCTGCGAATACGACTGGGTATCCGGTTCTTTTGATGAAGACCTATTAGAGGTAGAAAAGAACGGCAAATACGGCTTTGTCAACCGTAGCGGTCAGTTGGCAATTCCCTGCGATTATGATGACGTATCGGCGTTCAGTCAGGGTTTGGCAGCAGTGCAAGGAAAGGATAAGTGGGGTTTGGTGGCTTGGGGCTTCATCAATCGCAATGGTAAATTGGTCATTCCCTTCAAGTACGATGAAGTGGGTAGTTTCTGCGAAGGTCTGGCAGTGGTGAAAGATCGCAACAGGTACGGCTATATCAACCGCGGCGGTCGCAAAGCCATTCCCTTTAAGTATGAGTGGGCAGGATTTTTTAGCAAGGGCGTAGCAAAGGTGAAAGAAAACAAAAAATATGGCTTTATTAATACCAGAGGGGAATCGGTTATTCCCTGTGAATATGACTATATTGGAGAGAGTTCTTATCGTGGTTTCTTTCACAATGGCATGGAATGGGCAAAAAAGAACGGCAAGTGGTTCTATATCAGCTGCGAGGGCATAGAGTATTATGAGGATTATCACACAGTGAGGCTTTAACCCAATCAATTATGCTAGAATGAATCATCTACTATGTACAGGAGGCTGCTATTGTACAGGAAAACTATTCAGACAGCCAATCATCTGGGCGAAAGCGTCCGCGATTGAGGGCTTGGGGGATTATACTTATACATAGGGGGAGGTGGACCATAACTTACAGAGCTATTCCTGCTACTGTTATCTGAGACATATACCTTTCTTTTTAGGTATTGATTACCCTTCAAATCTATGTATATATACGGACCTTCCCTTGTAAATTTAGTTCGTATCAAACCATCTTTTGTGATAGTCAGAAGGACACCTGTGTTAAAAATCATTACCTCTTCTCCAAAAACATCTATTGCAGTCCATTGAATATCTTCTGCGTGTCCCATACCTGGATCGATGCGTACAAAGCACAATCCATCTACAAATCCTTTTTCATCTCCTGTCAGTCCGATCCATTTTGGTGGTATTTTGACTACCCGATTTAAATCTACAAATCCCCACAGATCATCCTGTTGAAAAGGGATAAGTCCACTTCCATAACGCCCAATGATTTTATATGCAGAAGTTACAGACTGAAGAGATTCTTTTCCATTTCTATCGATGAGTTTGTAGATACCATTTTTTAGAGTCAGCGCTAATCCATCCTGAAAGGGATACAAATAGTCAAATCTGCCAAAAACTTCATTGCCAGATTTATCAATGAAGGCAAACTCAAATCCCTTTTTTACTTTTATTCTTACTAATGCCAAGCCGTAGAGTACGTGTAGAAAATGCTTTAGCTGGCTGTAAGCGCTTTTTTATCAATCAAATCAGAACCGACGTGGAACGGTCGCTTTCAGCAAAGAGAACAGATTCTTGAGAATTTTCAACTAAGTGCAGGCTTATATAATTACAAATCAAAATATTCAAGTAAGTGATTATCAGTATATTAAATTCCAAAAACTCTAATATTTTGAGCAAGTGAATGGAAAGCGTTGAATAGAAGAAGTAAATTGAGAAGTAACTTTTTCATAAGTATTTAAATTGGATATGACAAACCTACTCTATCGGCTTTTCGGCATCCGCCACCTGAGTTTTGAGGGACTTCGATGTTACGCCTATATTTTTTACAACATAATTAGACTGTTAAATCCAATATAGCACACCTCAATTCGCGCCCACCAACACCTTCGGGCATTCTTTGATGAAAAAACGCGCCGCTGCCAGCAGAACATCCTGCTTGTTGAGCACTGTGGCATCTGCTGTGAGTTCCTCCTCCGACTGGCGGTTGTCGGGGCTGCGCAGGAGGTTGGCTAATTTGCCGACTGTGCGGTAACACATCTTGCGTTGCTCAATGTCCAACGAGCATTCCAAATAGCTACCCGGATAGGTCTTCCACTCATAGCCGTTGTTTTCTGCCAGATGGATCAGTACGTTGTATTTGCCGCTTACATCGGTGCTGTCTTTGATGCGGAGGTAGCTGACATACACGAGTTCGTTGCGGTTGCTGTCCGCGTCGTATTTGCGCAGGCGCAACTCTATCCGATTCAGTTCATCTATACGCGCTTCCACGAAAAACACTTTGTCATCTACAGGCAACTGGCTTATAAAAGGCAGTTCAAAATTGCCCTCCAATCGGAGCTGCGGCGCTGTCGGAATAGCAGCAAGCGCCAGAGAATCTGTTGCTGCCGATGAAGTATCGGCAAGCGTTAAACTCATCAGCGAATCGGGAGGATTGACTACGACATCGGGTGTAGTGGCTGCCGCTACTGCCTGAGCAAGCGAATCGGCTTTCTGTTGCCGCTGTTCAAGCACTGCCGCAATCTGACGATCGCGTTCGGCTTGTCGCTCTGCCATCATTTGCTCGAGCATAATCGCCTCTTCGGTTTCAAGCTCTTCGCCTTCGTCGTGTTTGCCCAGCGCACGGTTGTAGTTGATGATAAAATACTCTACTGTCGTAGCGAGTGCCATATGGCTGCTGGCTTGTGCCCACTCCGCGGAGAAGTTATCGGTTAGTTGCTGCTCTACCGCATCTACTAATGCGCCGTTGTCAAAATGCGATACGGTTTTCTGTTGCAAGTCGAAGGTAGTTTCTAAGTAGCTGTCTTGTTGGGTTGTCCAGCCGCTTTTTTTCTTTTGTGCAGCGTAGATGATGATGCGCCAGCGCCGTGGATGATTGAATACGGCTGCTATGCGCCCTTTGTGAACGATAGTACCTTTGTCGCGGCTTTTTAATGCCTGAATCTCAAGGCTGTAGGCCGAACTGTCCTGTATAGGCACAATTCTATAGCGATAGGTAGTACCGGCATAAGGAAACTCGCGAACGATCTGCTGTCCTTTTACTGTTTCAACAAATGCAAATACTGAAAAAATCAATAGGGTAAAGAAATATCGTTGCATATGTTACTGATTGAAATTGCCTACCAGAGGGCGGTTTCAAGTACCTATCGCAATAATAACTATTTACAGCATATTTTATTTTTCTAAATAATGACCAAATTTTTCAAATGATGAAAACTACCTTTATGTAACCGCCAAGACACTTTTGATAGTCTCTGCTATCGCTTGCGGAAAACCAGCGCACCGAAAGTCTGATCGTCGCTGATGACTTCGTGAACAATTTCGTATTGGTCGGGCTTACTTGTAAAGTAATCGTAGGTAAGGCTTTCTTTTCGCAGTTCAGGGCGGTAGGAATAGTGCGAGTCCCAAATGATGAGGCTTCCTTTAGGGGCGGCTTTCACGTTTTCGTCGGTGATAAACTGCGGGCGTGTGTTGAACTCATAGCGCGTTCTGCCCAAGTAATAATAGAACATATCGTGGTGCAGGTAGAGTGCAGGTGGCTCGCCGTTGCTTTGCTCGTAGTTGCTGTACCATGCCGCCAGTCGCTGGCAGGCAGCATCCTCGCCCGAAAGTTTGATCGGGCGCACGGTAACTAAGGCAGAAAGCAATATTAATCCACTGAAAGCCATCCATTTTTGCTCCTTTTTTAGCGGAAAAAGCAGGATCAGGATACCCAACATAACCAGCACGAAAGGTCGCCAGTCGCGCTCTTCGGTGAAAACAACGTAGTTATGTTCATAGCTCATAAACAAGGCTACAAGCACCGCCAAGCCGCCCATCGCATACAAGAGCAGGTTTTTAGGCTGGAACTCTTCCCACCATTCCACAGCGAAAGCTGTCATAACAGCCCCCAGCGGTGAAATAACTAATAAGTAGCGCAGATTGCCACCGCCCGAAGGTCCGATTTCGACTGCCTGCCAGTTGAACACGCTGTACATCAGGAAATAGAGTACAAAAACCAACCAAACAACTACGTCGGGTTTTTTGAACAAATTGTCCATATTGCCGCGCACGCTGGCGATGGTCATAGTCAGATAGACAAGGGCTGCCAGTACGACAGGAGCGCCATAGATGGTGATAGACATCAGGAAATAGTGATTGAAGCCCTTGCGGGGATATGCTCCGCCAATCTCTCCGCTCGACTTGAGGATCTGGTTAATCAGATAGAGCGGATCGCCGCTGACGGCCCAGCCCCACACATTTTGCAGCAACGGGAACGTGCCAAGCAGCAAAGCCGCTATCCACTGTTTGCGGTAGCCCAGCCAAAGGAAATACAAGCCAACGAAGGGATACAATTCCTGTCTGATAAATGCCGCATAGCTAAGAGCAAGTGCTGCAAAAATCCACTGTTGCCGTAGGTGCATCCACACACTCAGCGTTAGCAGCAGGGCAGTAATTATTTCAGAATAGTTGCGGAATGCCAGATTGAACCACAGCGGCTGCAAGGCAAGTGCCACAAAAGCCAGCGCCGGTATTTTACTGCCCAATTGTTCGGCAATCCGATAAGCCATGAAAGCCGTCAGGGCTGCTACTGTGCAGTTGAAAAAGGTTACAAAAGTTGCGCCTGCCAATGCAGGCAGCGCGTAGATGAGTTTATAGCCCGGCTTTGCCCAGTTGCTCAAGATCGAGTGGGGGCTGAACCAAAAGCCGCGCATCGAAAGGAAATGTGCCGCCTCGTCCTGTTGATAAAAGCCATTTGCGCTAAATGAGTAGGCAAAATAAATAAACGCCAGTAGGGTAGTAGCTATCCAGAGTTGTTGCTTATTCCACATGGATGGTTGGTTTTAATAGCATCTGTGCTATGAACTTTGTTTCACAATTTTCAGGAAATTGACGACAGATTCTTTATTGCGCAACTCGTCTATGTACATCTGCGTGCGGTTGATGTCTTCCATCAATTTTTTTTTGCGGTTGCGGAATTTAGCAGCGCTGAAATCGTATTTATAGGTCAGAAAATCCCTAATAATTGGCGCGTCTTCGCTGCGTTGCGTATATGACCAAAACTCCATCTGCATTTGGCTGAGTTGCTTGCGCAGTATGTTACAATAGCGTTTCAGTTGCTCTTCCACCACCGCAGCCATTTTGTCCATTCCCTGTGCATTGTGTTCCAGTTGCAGGCGCATGAGTTCGTAGAGGTCGTTGCGCTCGTATGCCTGTGTTACTTTTTTCATCAACTCGGTTTTTTGTTCGCGCAGTTGCGGATCTTGTTCCAAATCGGGGTGTAGCGCTTTGACCAGCGAAGTGTATATATTGCGTACATCTTTGGCTTCCATTTGTGCCTTTTCTTTTATGCGCTTTTCGCGAGCTGTTTCCTTTTTGTTTCCTTTCTCGTGTTCAGGTTCATTCCAGTGCTTACCCTGTGAGTTCTGATTCATGCGCTCGTGCATCCGCTCAAAAAATGCCTCTACTTTTTCTTCTGCGTCTTCCGCATCGGGATTGAAGCCAAACATTTGCTCGAATATCTCATTGGCTATCTTTTCCCGCTCTTTGCGGAAGGCGATGTCCTCTTCGGTTTCGTATTTTTCCAACAACGAATCTACAAACTCATCGTCCAGTGTTTCGGACAATTGGTCTGCCTCGCTGAGAATGAAGGCTGCCAGCGTTTTCTTTTGTCCCTTAGTGAGCGACATCGTGTCGTGCACTTCGTCTAAGCGCCGCAACCATGCTAACTGTTTTTCTTTCAACTCTGCAAAGAGCGGTGCAAATTCAGTGCGGAATTTATCTCTTGCTTTCTCTACAACAGCTTTTACCCGCTCCATTTCGCGCTTATTTTGCTCAATGGATTGCACCAAACGGTTAAACTCGCGCTGTGTGGCGTTTAATCCCTTGTCGTTATCGGGCTGAATACTTAAAACGATTTCACAGGAGTTTGCCTGTGATTCGTCAGCAACAGGCTTGGTCTTTTGATATTTACGTGGCATTAGACGCTATTTTTTTTTAAAATTACAACTTTTATAGGGACATCCTGCAAAGGCCAGTAGCCCTCATCGGTTTCGAGGGCTGCGATTTTATCTACTACGTCCATCCCGCTGATGACTTGGCCAAAAACAGTATGCTCGCCGTCCAGATGTGGAGCACCGGGTACTTTGGCATAAGTTGTACGCTGTGCAGGGCTTACTTTGAAATTATTTTGTTTGGCTGTGGCATCCAATTCAGCGGCGGTATAGCGCGCGCCCTGCACAATATAAAAATCGTGGGAAGCAGAGCGCTTGTCGGGGTTGTCTTTGTACTCGCGTGCCATTGCCAGTGCGCCGCGCTCGTGCAGATACTTGCCGTTGATTTCTGAAGGAATCGTATATTTGCCAATGTTCATCACAGGACGCTCCGAGCCGCCCCCTTGAATCATAAAGCCTTTGATGACGCGGTAAAATTCGGTTTTATCGAAATAGCCCATTTTGGCAAGGCGGATGAAATTGGCGCGATGCAGCGGTGTATCCTCGTAGAGCCGCAGGCGGATATTTCCCAGCGGAGTTTGTATTTCTACCTCATTTTCAGGGTTTTCTGCACCATAACGCATTAATTCTTCCACCACGTTTTCCTCGCTGAGTTCAGGAAAAGCAGGCTTTTGGGGCTGTTTTAAGTCGGTTTTACCTTGCTGTTGGGCAAGGGCGCGACGTTCTGCGGGGGCTTTGCTCTCGCAGGCAGCCAACAGACAAAGCAGGGCTAAGGAATAAAGTATTCGGTTCATGGGAAATCGTTTTTTGCGATCAAACTTATACTACAATGAATTCAACTTCGCAGTATGCTAAATTTACAGATGTTATGACTACGGCATTTGGTCAATAAAAAAGATGTTGTCATGCTACAAAGATAACAAGCCTAACGGCTTTTGTCAGGAAAGCTTCGTAGGACTGCTATCTTTATAGCCTATCGCGGATTTTATCATTTAACGCGAATTATGCACGAATAGCCTGATAGTCAGCATCGGTCGCTAATAGGTATGTTTGTTAACCTGTTCAGCGGACTGATTGCTTACACCTATTTTGGGATAGTATCGGATGGGAAATAACGTAATATTTGCGCACTTTCTTTCATTTTACTATATTGCTACAAAGGCTTATGGTATAAACGAATATGAAAATGACGATGACGATGAACAGCGAAGTTCTGCTGAGAGTGGCTGGTATTACGCTTACTCGCTTGGCGTACCCGCCGTGTTTAAAACTTACTTACAAAGGATATAACACAGATGAAGAATTCATGGAGTTTCACCGAAAAGCCTATGAGTTTTTCGTAGAAATGCGGAAACACGAGCCGCAACTTGCTTTTCTTACAGATTTCAGCGAATCGGAAGCCGTATCGCTAAGTGCGATTGAGTGGTTCAACCGAGAGATGATTCCCTTGTATATCAAAGTAGGACGTTTCCGCGGGGCACTGATCATATCCACAGATCCCTTCAATCGCATCAGTATGGAGGAGTACATCCAGGGTGCTGCTCATACTATTATGCAGATGCCCAATGCGCACCTGATAGATGCCCGTCAAAAAGTCTTTGAAGACCAGACAGCCGCACTCGCTTGGCTGGAGAAACAAATGATTTGATAATCAGGAAATTAGATTGGTTGCTTCTCTGCGGTAAATATGCGAACTTTGCAGCATGGAGATGTCTGTCAAGCCCAAAATAACTGCACCCGCAAGCAATACAAAAAAAGATCTGCGCAAAACAACAGTTGCCGATTTGCAGGCTTTTATGTCTGAACGAGGGCAACCTGCTTTTCGTGCCAAACAAATTCAGGAATGGCTCTGGAAAAAGTCGGTAACAGATCTGACACAGATGAGCAATTTGCCACAAGCCCTGCGCGAGCAACTATCCGAACAGTTTGATATTTTGCCTGTAACGATTGCTCAGCAACAAAAAAGCAACGACGGTACGATCAAACTTGGGCTGCAACTGCACGACAAACATCTGGTAGAGGGCGTACTCATCCCGACAGAAACGCGGATGACCGCCTGCGTATCTTCGCAGGTAGGTTGTTCGCTGACCTGCAAGTTCTGCGCAACCGGCTACATGGACAGGTTGCGCAACCTCGACGCTGCAGAAATCTACGATCAGGTAGTTTTGATTGACCGATTGGCAAAGCAAAATTACAACATGCCGCTCACCAATATTGTCTATATGGGCATGGGCGAGCCGCTGCTGAATTATGCCAACGTACTGGAATCCATTCGCCTGATTACTTCGCCTGAGGGACTGGGCTGGTCGGCTAAGCGCATCACAGTTTCTACGGCAGGCATCGCCAAAATGATCCGCAAATTAGGCGATGATAAGGTAAAATTTAATCTTGCGCTTTCCCTTCATGCAGCCAACGATGAAAAGCGCAATCAGATCATGCCGATTAATGAGAGCAATAGCCTGATAGCCCTTCGCGATGCGCTGAAATATTTTTATGCCAAAACCAAAGGCGATATTACGTTTGAATATATCGTTTTTTATAAGTTCAACGATACCTTGCAGGATGCCGAAGAGTTGTATCGGTTCACAAAGCACGTCCCTGTAAAAGTCAATATTATCGAATATAACCCGATTTCTGAGGCACAGTACGCAAATACCGATCCGCAAACGCTGGAAAAATTTGCTGCCTATCTGGAAAAACGCGGTGTAGTTGTCAATGTGCGCCGCAGCCGTGGTAAAGATATTGATGCAGCCTGCGGGCAGTTAGCTATCAGGAATAAGTAAGTGCGACTATAAATGCTACTTTCCGATGCTACACACCTGATCTAATTGTACCAATATCCATCTCGGAGAGAGTTGGGCAGATGTTTTGCTTCGTTGCAGCAGTGCGTTCCTGCGCTACGCGTCCCGATCAGCCTTTGGCATTGGATTGCAGTTTTCCAAATGTGAAACCTATACGTGGACAGTCTTACCCGCCGATAGGCAGCTACCACTCGCCGACTCGATTGCGCGCAAGTTGCAGCGGGTCAGGTAGTAATGTGCATTGAAGGCTACTTTTTGCCGGTGCCCTCTTTATTCTTGCGCGGCTTCTTTTTCGGGGGAATTTCTTCTGCAATAGTTGCGCTGTGTGCCGTAGGCGATGGGGTAGGAGGGGTATTGGCTGTCTGAGTTTTATATTGCAACGCTTTGATTTGCCTATAGATAGCATCTGAGGTATGCCCCGTTGCCTGCTGTCTGATTACTTGCACAATAGAATCTGCCCAAGTAATTTTTGGGGTGTAATACAACTGTAGCAGCGAATCCTGCGCGATAAAACCCATTGGTCGCGGCTGTGCGAAACTAAGGAAAGGCAGGCACAAAAGCCCGATGATCAATGCTTTCACGGATTGCATGTACACAAAAAACGGTTGGTGTTTAGAGCCAGTCGCGCTTCAGTTTTTCATAGGCAATAATTCCGCTCAGCGCAACTCCGGGTATGCCTTGTCCCGGATAGGTCGTATCGCCGCAAATGTAAGCGCGGTGTCCGTCTAAACGCGCATCGAGCATCTGCCATGGCTTAATGCGCATCAACTGCGGATAGCCACCGACGAAGCCAAACTTGCGCTGCGTCCATTTTTCCCAAGCTGCAGGAGTGGAAGAGTGGGCGTAAACAATATTTTCGGGCTTGATGAGGACAAGTTCTGCCAGCCTGCTGATAACAGCCTGCTCTGCCAGCGCCTTGTCGAAGTGCATGTTCTTTTCCGGATTGGCTACGTGTGTACTTACAGAAGCAACGGCAAGTCCCGGCTCGTCGCTGCGCGTAGCATCATCGGGGTGGTTCAGGCTCAGGAAAATGCTTGCAGAACCTGTTTCCGGCAGCGGCTCGCGCAGGTGAATTTGATGATGCAGGCAGTCATATCGTTTGTGCGGGCGAAACCCGATGCCCATTTGGAAGGCACTGTTGAGTTGCGGTGAATCCATCATTAGGCGCTCCAATTGCTGTAGGCGTTTTTGTACAGCAGTGGGTGTACTGCCATTGAAAAGCGGCAGCGTGTTATTAATCGGAATTCCTGAAATCAGGAAACGACACTGAAAATCAATTACTTCCTTGCCTTTGATCTGCGCCCTGACCCGATAACCCTCCGCATTCGGACTTACGGCTATAACCTTGTGCCGCAGAAAAACCTGTCCACCGCGCTGCTTGATGTAGTCCACGAACGGCTGCACCAGATTAATCAGCCCGCCGTTGACGTAATAGTTGCCAAAATTAGTGTAACATAGCGCCGTTGCACCGAAAAGTACATTGACTTCTGAGGCATAATTTTGCGCAGTGATCAACAACTGTTCGTTGACAAAGCTAACGAAAAGTTCGTTTCGATCCAGCCCAAACTTTTTGAGCAGCCACTCGGTAGAGAAGAGTGAATAGCCTGCATAGCGCAGTTGTTCGGGTGTTGCCCGCAGTGCACATTGCAGCAGGTCGCCTGCTGAAGTGGGGGGGAAAGCCGTCTGCCGCAGCGAAGTTCGCCACACAAACCGGCTGATACGGTAGCAAAATTCCCAAAAAGCCCGCTGACCACTTGCACCGAATACGCGCTCTGCCTCGGCGATCCATTGGTTCAGATCCTGATACCGGGTGAGCACTTCTCCGTTTGCCAGATGAACGCGCATAGGGATTTGCAGAGGTACGGCATTGATTCGGATACCTGTTCGCTGCAAAACTGCCCACAAAGGCATACCTTCGTCTAAACCCACCAGTGTAGTTGCACCGGCTTCAAATACAAATCCTTTGCGCCAGTAAGCGCTTGTACAGCCGCCGGGCAGCCAGTTTTGTTCCAAAACAGCTACCTTTAACCCATCGGCAGCCAGCAGCGCCGCAGCGCTTAGAGACCCCATACCGCTGCCAATAATCACTGCATCAAATGTCGTTTCCAATCCAATTGTCTAATTATATTCAGGCAAAGGTTAAACAAAACGAAGCCTAAGAAGGTTTTAACTATGGTTTGAACTAAGACATGAAAGTAGCTGTTTGTAGAAAAGAACATTTTAACGCTGCCCATCGCCTACACAACCCTGCATTGAGCGAAGAGGAAAACGCAAAGATTTTTGGCAAATGTAATAACGCAAACTATCACGGGCATAACTACGACCTGATTGTGAAAGTCGTAGGCGAACCGGATCCTAAAACAGGTTATGTAATGGACATGAAAGTTCTCTCAGACCTGATTAAGGAACACGTAACCGACCGTTTTGATCACAAAAATTTAAACTTAGATGTAGATGACTTCAAGAATCTCAACCCAACTGCAGAGAATATTGCTGTGGTTATTTGGCATCTTTTAAGGGAACACATCCATCCATCACTCGACCTAAAAGTAACACTTTATGAAACAGAACGAAATTTTGTTGAATTTCCAGCCTAACGGTAATGGGCATGCCCACAAAAACGGTCATGCACATGATTGCAGTTGCGACCACGACCACAGCATTGAAGACCTCATAGACCAAATCGGCGACGAACACGTCGCAACCTCTTATGACACTCCTATGCGGGCAGATGCCTTTGCGATGGACGATGCAACAAAAATCAAGAAAATAGAAGAACATTTTCGTCATATCATGGACATCCTCGGTTTAGACCTGACCGATGACAGTCTCAAGGGAACTCCGCACCGGGTTGCGAAAATGTATGTCAAAGAAATTTTTAGCGGACTTAATCCTGCGCACAAGCCTGCTGTTAAACTTTTTGACAATAAATTTCAATACGGAGAAATGCTGGTAGAGCGCGACATCACATTTTATTCAAACTGTGAACACCATTTTGTTCCGATTTTTGGACGCGCCCACGTTGCCTATATTTCCAGCGGTAAGGTAATTGGACTGTCTAAGTTGAACCGAATTGTACAGTATTTCTCGCGCCGCCCGCAAGTACAGGAGCGCCTTACCAATCAGATTGCTAAGGAGCTTCAGGAGGTACTACAAACTGAAGACGTTGCCGTAATTATGGATGCTACGCACATGTGTGTATGTTCGCGCGGCGTACAGGATGTTAATTCAAGTACTGTAACTTCATTTTACGGCGGTAAGTTCAAAGATGAATCTGTTCGCAGCGAGTTTCTGAAATATGTTTACAACAAGGCATAACAGCCGATAAAATTTCCCGCGAGGCTGTCCTGACTATCCGGGCAGCCTCTAATTGTTTGGATTATCTTTGGTTTTTAGGCAAAATACGGGTGTATGCTACCAACATACAATCCATACGGAATAAAAACTGCATGGTAGGTGATTCATCTGAGTGTAATTTTATTGACTAAAACACCATGAGACGATTGCAGGCGTGCAGCACAACAGGGCTTAAAAGCAATAAGCGCACTTTGACTTGACTGATCACTCACTTGTCGAAAGGAATAAAAATTACTTGCCCGCTAATGATTCGTTGGTTGAAGCGTTTAATCAATACCGAGTCGGAAAGGTTGCGGTAGTAGTAGCGAGCGATACTTCCTATCGTTTCTCTTGGGCGAACCAGATGAATGCCCTTAACAGGAACGATGTACCAGTTTTGTCCATCTGCCTCACTTACTTTGATAGACCTAACGTTGGAAATGTTGAATTTCGCTGCTACTTCGCTGATGGTGTAGGTATTATCAAAATCTTTAAACAGTCCATACATGCGAAAATCATTGCTGACCAGAGGATCGTACCGATTGTTGCGAAAATACTGCTTTTGCAAAGAATCTGCGATGAGTGCCTCTTGTGCTTTGCTTCCCCAACCGCTTTGAGCTATCCTCAGGCTGTCGTAGCGGATCTGCATTTCCTTTTTTTCTTCGATCCACTGCGACTTATTGACCAGAAAAAGAAAAATGACCGTCAGCGCAAACAGCATGACGGCAATCGTTGTAATCAAACTTTCGGTAGAAAATTCGTTGTTGCTCATCTTAGGGATTTCTCAACAAAAAATCGTCAACATAGCGATTGAAAAGTTCGGGATGCTCCATCATCGGTGCATGCCCACAATTATCTATGAATCGCAACTCAGTATTAGGGATCAACTCGTCAAACTCGTGAGCGACATTGGGGGGGGTAATGGTATCATTCAGCCCCCAGATCAGCAGTGTGGGCGCTTTGATATGCGAAAGTTCGCTTGCCAAATTATTGCGCTGTGCAGACTTGGCAATAGCAACCATCCGCATACATTTACTAATGCTTTTGGTAACCTCAAAAACCTCATCTACGAGTTCGGTAGTAGCCACGTTGGGGTCGTAGAAAGTATATTCAACGCGCTCCTTGACAAACTCGTAGTTACCGCGCTTGGGATACGAGCCTCCCATGGCATTTTCGAACAGCCCTGAGCTGCCTGTCAGGACGATGCGCCGCACCATTGCAGGATTTTTCCGCGCAAAAATAAGCGCAATATGCCCCCCCAATGAATTACCAAGCAGTGTCAGTTTGCCTAAAGGCACTTCTTTCAAAAAGTCAGAGACAAAAGCTGTCAGCCCTTCCAGCCCGGCATTGGACAGCGGCATGTCGTAGATGGGCAGCATGGGAATTACTACACGGTAACGGCTCGAAAAGTGTGTAACTACGTGTTCCCAGTTGCTAAGTGCGCCAAAAAGTCCGTGCAGCAACAGCATCGTTTCGCCCTGCCCCTCATCAATGTAGCGGAAATCTTTCGTCTGATGTATCTGATATTGCATAGCATGCTTTTTGAACAGTTCGGCAAAATAATCAGTTGATTTTAGAACGCCATAAAGCAATTGATTTTTCTAAGTCTTGTTTGTATAAAAAATTGCTTCCGTTCTCTGCGATACCCAGCCGCATAGCTTCTTGCGCGGCTATGATCGCTTCCTTAAAATTACCTTGCAGCGCGGCATAGTCTGCGCGTAGCCAATGCGGAAAAAAATTATCCGGTTTCAGTTCCATTGCTTTGTCTATCCACTCTTTTGCCTCGCTAAGTCGGATATTATTGCGCAGGCAATACTCGGCGGCATTGGCATATACCTTCCAGTTGTTGCCTGCCGTGCGGATTGCTTCGGTTATATTTCGGTTGGCTTTTTCATCTACCTCTACGCGGATGAGGATGCTGACAGCGATGCGCTCCCATCGCATTACCAACTGCGCCGTTGTACGCGTCAGATTTTCTATGTCCAGCGTAAAAGTTTCTGTAAACGGGATTTTGCGACTGCGGGCTTTGATCGAAAGCACATTGTCTTCAGGTCGGAAACCGGTTGTGCCCCACGAACGTACATTCCGGTTCAAGATCACGTCCCAATCGCCGCGCCGATGCGGGATGGTGTACAAAGCATAGCTGCCTGCTGCAATCCGCAGATCATTTAGCCACACATCGTCAGAAAAAGTAATCACCGTAGCTTCGTTAGCCCCTGTACGCCATGTTACATCGTAAGGCACGAGACTACCCCATATTTTTCTACCCTTCACTCCCGGGCGACCATAGTTCATGCTGATTTTGGTAAGTCCTACTATTTGGCTATACTCACAACGAGGGCTGGCAAGTGGTAATTCCTGTGCCTGCGCCGACAAGCCAAGGCCAATGAGCAGTGCTATCAGCACCCATGCTACAAAAGATTGCTGTATCATACAAGCAAAATTAGCGATAAGAAAAACCTTCTCATCGCTAACTTTAGGCTAATGTGCAGACGTGTGCTAAATTGCCAGAATGATGCTGGCTTTGACAATACCCGTTTCGTTGCCGTACTCATCTTTAAAGCGGACGTAAACTGTCTTTTCGCCGTTATCGCCCGCCAGTCGCCACTTGGGATAATACTCACGGAAGGGTTCCCATCGCGCACCTGCAAAATTGAGGTTGTTGCTAATCATCATAAAGACCGCGCCCTTAGCAGAGAGTTTCAGGTCAACAAATCTATCGGGGTTTTCAGCGTATTTAGCCCCATCGTTGATTACAATCGAACAGTCTTCAGGGGGCGTGCTGTCGAAGATAATATTATCAGAGGCAACGGCAGATTCATTCTGTGCCTGATCGCGAAACTTGACGAATATTACTCGCTCACCCTGCTGTTCCGGATCGAACCTCCATTCCATAGTAGTTTTGTAGGGCTGCCATTCAGCATCGGAAAAGTCGCTTTTTTCACTCACCTTCATGTCCTTAGCTCCACGTGCAAAGATAGTCAGCATAACCTTCCCGCTGGCATCGTTTGTAAATTTCTGGTCGCCGTTAATAGTAATGCGCGGATCTAAAGGCGGTACTGCATCTACAAAGATTTCGGCAGAAGCTACGGCAGACTCGTTGCGTGCCTCATCGCGAAACTTGACAAACACTTTTCGGGGCCCTTCGCCGGGCTCTAACTTCCAATTAGGTACGTTCGGGCGATAGACCTGCCAGCGTGCATCTTTAAAAGTCGCTAAGTTGCTGATCATCATGTATTTGGCATCGTCCGCGTGTATTTCTAACGTTACCATTCGCTCTGGATTGTTTACAAATCCGCCTTCTGCATTGATCGTGATTTTAGGATTTTTTGGGGGTGTACGATCCAGCAAGATTTTAGCTTCAATTGGTTCGGTAACGTTGCCGTACTTGTCTTTGAGTTTTACATAAACCTTTTTTTCACCTTCTTCATTGCCAAGATTAATCTGCCCGTAGTCGTTTTTAAATTCCTGCCACACAGCACCTTCCATATTAGGAGAGCGGCTTACCATCATCTGACGCGCTCCGGCAGCCTCTATTTTGAGTGTAACTATTGGGCTTGACGTAAACTTATTACCGCCATCCAGCAACACACGCACATTTTCCAATTGGATAGGCTCGTCTTGAGCCAATACGGAAAAAGATCCGAGCAACAGAGCGTGTAAACAAACAGCAATGATACGTACCATAGGATTTAATATGTCAGAGTCTTAATAAGGATTTGTACATAAGCAACGAATATTTGCGGCATAAATTTTATTTCTTGTTCATTTCAGCAGTGATGTCCGCAATCTTTTTGAGTGTAGCCTGATAGTCAGGGCTTTGTTCGCCTTGCAGTTTGCGCTGGTTATTCAGCATACTTCTGTAGATGCGCAGTGCTTCGGGATAGTTCTTACGCAATGCGGCTAAATCACCTAATTTAAGCATACTGCGCGTAAACTCGATGCTGCCTCTGCCGTAATAGGTGCCGTCTATCATGTTTGCCTGCTTGAGCAGCGGCTCGGCAACCTCCGGCTTGTCTTGCGCAATCAGGAAATCGGCATAATTCATCAATGAAGCGCCGTACTCCGGACTCTTATCGGTCAGGTTCTTTTTACGCAGTTCTATGTTGGCTTTGAACAATGAATCGGCTTTAGAAAAATTTTCTATCGAAACGTAGTAGAATGCAAGCGAGTCAATGGCGCGGGCATGTTGCACCTGCTTGTCGTTAAGTTTTTTAGATTGCTCGACTACTTCCCACAGCACAGACTCTGCTTTGCTTTTGTTGCCCATCTGTTTGTAGAGTGCAGCCAACTGCGCAAGTTGTTCTACGTATAGGGTCTCGTGCTCAGGTGTTTTTTTATTGGCTTTGCTGATTTCAATGGCTTTTTTAAGACTGCTCTCTGCCTCTGCGCTTTTATCTTTGCGTAGTTCGGCAACAGCCACTTGTGCAAGAGCTGTTGCAAATTCCATGCTTTGCTCAGTCTTAGCTGCTTTCACTGCATCTGCTTTTTGGCGGGCGATTGCAAGTGCTGCATCGGTTGCATTCATCTCTGCGTAGCTGGCCAGCATTTTGTCTAATTCTTCAATCAGTTTATTGCCGTTGTGTGCTTTTACACCATTAATATACTCGTTTCCGTAGCGAACACTTTCCTGCGGATTATTCAGGAATTTATATCCCAAATGTAGTTGCAGATAAGCCGTGTAGTACTGCGCTTCCGGAACTTGTTGTGCTTTTGCCAACTCTATCCATTTCAGGTTAAACTCATTGGCTTTTTCATAATTTTTCATGCGGAAATAGACATCTGCCATTTCAGAAGCCATTTCAGCCATGCGCGGGTTTTTGTTGCCCAGCGTTTTGATGCCTTGCTCAAAGGCGGGGACATATTGTGCCTCTGCCTTGTCTAAGCGGTTGATCAGGCGCAATAGGCGTGCGTATTCGTGCTGGGTAATGACGAAATCGGCTGTTTGCTCCTGCTTGAGGTAGCGTTGCAGGTTCAGCGATTGGGTAAAATAATTATCTGCGTTGGCCGCTTCCTTAGTTTGCACATAAGTAACAGCTGTCAGGAATTGCAACTGTGCAAACTCTTTGGTGCGGTCTTCGCGCAAATCTTTTTTAACGTTAATCAGCGTTAGGTAGCAAGTGCGCTCCTTCTTGGTGTCGCCTAAGCCTTTGTATGCTTCTGCGAGAGCATACAGCGTTTTGACGTAGTTTGGATGCTGCGTTTTGAACTCCTGTTCGGCGCTGGGGAGGGCGCGTTCTAAGGCGGTAGCCGCAGCTTTGTAATCTTTTTTTGCAAGTGCCTGTTGTCCTTGTGTAAAAAATGTATCCCAATTTTGTGCAACGGCAGGCATTGCCATCAGGCACAACATCAGTAGAAATAGGCTACCTAAGGTGTAATTTCGCATCATCTTGCTATGTTGGATTGGTGGATGAGAATGTTAAAGGCAATTTTGTTACCAAAAAGCTTCTGCCGGCGGAAAATTTAATCCAACAAGCGAGGCCCTTCGGCATTGATAGTTGATACGTAACAATCTGTCGCAATGTTTACCTCTGTAAAAGCGGCGGTGATAGCTGCTGCAATCTGCTGTCCTGTCTGCGGCGAGGTGCTGAGGGCGAATACAGAAGGCCCCGAACCTGAAATGCTGCAACCCAACGCACCGGCATCTAAAGCTGCCTGTTTTGCTTTGGCAAAATTGGGAATAAGCAGCGCACGGAGCGGCTCTACGATCTGGTCGTGCAGCGAGCGCCCAATCAGCCCGTAGTCGGACATAAGCAGCCCGGCGACCAGACCACCGACGTTACCCCACTGCACAATCGCGTCTTTGAGCGTTACCGACTTGCGCAGGATGCTGCGGGCATCTTCTGTGCGGATTTCTATATGTGGATGCACAACGGTAGCTACCAGATCGGGCGGCGTATTGAGCTTGATAACGTCTAAGGGTTCGTAGCTGCGCACGAGCGTAAAGCCGCCCAGCAGTGCAGGTGCGACGTTATCGGCGTGTGCCGCACCGCAGGCAAGGCGTTCAGCCTCCATGGCGAAGGGAAGCATTTCCATGCGCGTGAGCGGCTGCCCCATCAGTTCGTTAATGGCAAACAACGCCGCTACCGCACTTGCCGCGCTTGACCCCAAGCCGCTGCCCAAAGGCATTTTTTTATGTAACTCTATGGAAATACCCGTTTGTTGTCCGATGTGCTGCAAAAAAGCATCTACCACTACGCCTGCCGTATTTTTGGAAGCGTCGCGGCTGAGCTTGCCGCCGTCGCCGGTAATCAACGTAATTTCTGTTTTGCCACTATTGTTTTTGCGCATCACAACCTCGTCGCCCGGGTCGTAGAGGGCAAAGCCTAAGACATCGAAACCGCAGGCAACATTGGCAACTGTTGCCGGTGCATAGACACGTACCGAATCTTTTAACATAGACGTTTTAATTGCTCAAAGATAGCGGCGAATTCGGATTTGACTTACTCATACTCCTGACTTTCAAAGCGGCGGACTTTTCGTTCGGTCTTGCTGAAAGGAATCCGCAGGCGCAGCGTGATGTTATGCAGGTTGATATTTTCGTTGCGTCGCTCACTCAAAATGAAGTTGTAGCCATAAGCCAGATGCAAGGAATAGCCTTTGGGCAACCACTGTTTAGCTGTCAGTCCCAACGAAGGGCGAAAAACAGGAAAGATATTTTGAGTATCGTAATAAGCACCTGCCGCTGCACCGAACAAAAAGCGCTTGTCCTCGATCCAGCCGTGTGCCAGCAGCCCGTAGATGTTATTCTGAGGCGCAAGCTCCAAGTGTGCGCCGTAGGAGTACAAAATGCTGTTCCAAAGCGTCAAATCACCTTTGGCAATGCCTATTTCTGCCAGTCCCGCCCTGAAATACTGCGCCCCTGCAATAAGCGACCAGCTTTCCAGCAAACTGAATTCGGGTCGCGAATCCACAAAAGTAGCATCGTCGGCGCGGCACTTGTTGAATGTCTGAATAAAGGCATCCTTGTTTTTGGCAAAATCGGTAATGACTAAGCTGTCCGCCGTCAGGTAATTAATCTTTGCCATCATCAGTTTTGCACCCGAAGGCTTTTTGAAAAGCACTGTCGAATCGTCCACCACCTGCCAGGTGCCGGGCTTGCGCAGGTTAGAGGAAATATATGAGCCGTTGGGCAGTACCTCCAGAAATTCATTGGCGCAGTCGTGTACGCGTAGGATAGTATCTCTGCCCAGCGAACTTTCTACAATGTAAAGTGCCAGCGCCCAGCGTTTGCCCGGCAGCAACTCTTTGATTTTCTGCTGATTGACTTGTGCCTGTACGGCACATGAAAGCACGAGCGTCAAAAGCAGCGCAAAAAAGCGCACTTGATTTTTCATAGATTTGTTGTTTAGGAAAAAATTTTTTCTAACAATTCGATGAGTGCATCGCGTTTACGCGTAGCCAAAGGCAGTTCGGTGTTGTCTTTCATAATCACGCTGCCGCCGTCTTTCTTACCAATCCGCTGCAAATAATGCAAATTTATCAGATGCGACTGGTGGCAACGGAAAAAGAAATACTCTTCCAGCAGGCGCTCGTAGTCTTTCAGGGTTTTGGAAATCATAATTTTGCGGTTGTCGGCTAAATGAAACTGCGTATAGTTGCTGGCAGCCTCCAAGCGGATAATATCGCTGATGGCTACAATGTGAATATTGTCCGCGTCTTTCAGCACGATTTTCTTAGGTTCGTTGCTCAGACTCTGGATATTGCCCATCAAAGCGGTCAGTTGCAATTGCACATCGCTGAGGCGCTTGTTTTCAGAGGCGCGCTTCAAAGCGGCAGCCAGCAGATCCTCTTCCACAGGTTTGAGCAGATAGTCTATCGCGCTGAACTTGAATGCCTGCACGGCAAAGGTCTGGTGTGCCGTAGTGAAAATTACTTGAAAATCAACAGATTGTAATTTTTGCAACAGATCAAAGCCTGTTCCGTCTTGCATTTCTACGTCCAGCAATACCACGTCGGGGCTTTGTTCGCGAATCAAACGCGCACCTGCGGCTACGCCGTCTGCTTCGCCAACCACCTGTATATCAGCAGAATAATCTTGCAGTAGTGCTTGGAGGTAGCTTCTGTGGTGTGCTTCGTCATCAATTACGACAATTTTCATAGGTTTATCTTTCAGGGAAATGGCTGCCAAAAAGCATTCCAATAGCTAAATTGCGTCAAAAAATTGACATGAAGCAGCTTTACCTACTATTCTTTCCGATGTGGTTGATGGCGGCGACGGTTCAGCTATTGGCGCAAAATACTGCTGCCGATAGTTTACAGCAGGCAGCAGGCAAGCTGGAAGATACTGACACCCTAAAGGTGCAAACGCTGATTGCGCTGGCTTCTAATCAAATGGACAAAGGCAACTATAAGGATGCCATCGCCAATTGCAAGACAGCCTATACGCTTGCTAAAACGCAGGAATGGCAGCGCGGAGTGGCAGATGCTGCGCTGCGGCTCGGCTCACTTTTGGGCGACCAGTCGCAGCACAGCGAATCGCTCGGCTATTTGCAAGAATCTGCCCGCACTTATGAAAAACTCAACGACCGCAAAGGAACAGCCCGCGCACTGAACAATATCGCCGCCGTTTATCAGGACGCAAAAGACTATAAACAGGCGATTAACTACATGTTCAAAGCGCTCAAAATTATGGAACGCCTGCAAGAACCCTTTCCAATAGCGATTATTTCGGGCAATATTGGCAACCTGTACAACATCTTGGAACAGCCCGATAAAGCACTTACTTACGTAGAACGCTCGCTCGCCCTGCACCGAAAGTTGGGCAATAAGTCCGGCGAAGCCTATGCGCTTAACTTTCTGGGAGGCATTTATGAAAAGCAGGGCAAAATAAAGGATGCGCTGAAATGCTATTTAGAAGCGTTGGAGATTGAAAAACTGATCGGAAACCGCTACCTGATGGTGTTTTCTTACAACAACATCGGCGAAAAATACATGGAAAGCGGCAACTACAAACTCGCCGAACAGTACATAGAAGAGGGCATCCGCGAAGCACAGCAAATTGGTGCAGTCCGCGAGTTGGCGCGACTCTACGGCACTTATGCTGCGCTGGACTCGGTTCGCGGGGATTTTCGCGCCGCTTACAGCCGACACAGACTGCACAAGCAGTATGCCGACAGCGTATTCAACACCGAACGCAGCAAGCAGGTAACAGAAATGCAGGCTGCGTTCGATCTGGAAACCAAAGAGAACGAAATCAAGACTTTGGAGCAGGAATCGCTCATTCAGCAACTGGCATTGGAACGCCGCAGTGCCCTACTGATCGGAAGCATTATCAGCGCCGTTTTACTCATTGCTTTTGTATATATCTTTTTGAATAACAAACAGTTGCGTACCAAATTTGACCTTTTGACCACGCAGCAGCGCTGGCGGAGGGCGCAAATGAACCCACATTTTTTCTTTAACGCACTTGCTGCCGTGCAGGATGTTTTGGTGAAAGATGAATCTAAAAAAGCGGGCAACTACATTGCTAAGTTCTCTCGCCTGATGCGCCAGACTTTGGAGCAATCGGAAAAGGAGTTTACCACCTTAGACGATGAAATAGCAATGTTGGGCTATTATTTAGACTTGCAAAAACTAAGATTTGACAATAAATTCAGCTATGAAATCACCGTAGATGACAGTCTGGAAACAGAAGAAGTACTCATCCCTGTGATGTTGTTGCAGCCTGTCGTGGAGAATGCAGTAGAGCACGGGCTGAAAAATACCACAGGCGAGGGAAAAATTCAAATCAATTTCGAGAAAAAAGAAGACAAGTCGCTGATAATCAGCATAGAAGACAACGGCATCGGCAGGGAAGCGGCAACTCTGCACAAAGCAGAACGCGCCCATGTCTCTATGGCTTCGCAAATTCTGGAAAGCCGTTTGGAATTGCTGGAAAAGCAACTGAACTACCGCGTGGATTTCGCAATTGAAGATAAAGCCGCACCCGAAAGTGGCACCAAAGTCATTTTTACGATTCCGTTGAAGTATCGGTAGGCGGATGAGCAGTAGTTTAGTGCATTCTTTTTACCGCAGAGTTCGCAAAGGTGCAATCGCAAAATACACAAAGAAGAAGACCATCAGAAAAAAACTTCGCGTGCTTGGCGTAAAACTTAGCGGACTTTGCGGTGGAAACTTTTACAGCGCGTTTTAAAGTACTGAATTAGGCGGCAGTTGGTAGCCTTTGTCTGCCAGCCCCAGCCCGAACAGCGCGAAGTCGTAGCGCACGGGGTCGTTCTTATCGAATTTACGCAGGTTCGCAGTCAGTTCGAGAGCAGCCTGCCAGTCGCTTTGGGTGCGTTTGAGCAGCCCAAGTCGCTGTGCTACGCGCTCTACGTGTACGTCCAGCGGACATACCAACTGCGCAGGGCTGATGCGCTGCCAGCAACCGAAGTCCACGCCTGCCTCGTCGCGGCGAACCATCCAACGCAAAAACATATTCAGCCGCTTGCAGGCAGATTTGCGTTCGGGCGTGGCAATGTGCTTGCGCGTCCGCGAGGGCGCATCTTCTAAACTGAAAAACAGCCGATGAAAATGAATCAGTCCTTGTTCTACGGTTTGGTCGCGAGGGCTGATGCCGTCGCTGAAAGCCGTTTCTAAACTCTCATGGTGCTCGTAGTACCAACGCAAAAAGTGAATGAAATAGAGCAAGTCTGTACCATTAAAAGTGCGATGCACAAAATTTTGCAGCGGTATCAGGTCATCGGGTTGGTGGTGCAGCACAAAGCGATAAGGCTGCCCGCCCATTAGCGCAATGATTTTTTCGGAGCTGCGGATGATCATCTGCCGCTGTCCCCAAGCCAATACAGCTGCAAACAGCCCGATGATCTCCCTGTCCTGCAAGCGCTCAAAGCGATGCGGCAACTGAATCGGGTCATCTGCAATAAATTCGGGGCGGTTGTAGTATGCTGCCTGTTCATCAAGCAATATTTGCAGGTCTTTTTTACGCATTTTGTCAATGTAATGAATTATCAGTTGCGGGCAAGCAGGCGAAAGCCAAGCGCCTGCAAAGCACACCGAAGCCGAAGTTTTCTTGCGGATAAGTGCCTATGACAGGTGCAAAGATATGCGCACCGGCATAAGACATTACACGCAGCGCCATGTATGCCCCACGACTGCCCGCATCTGCACGCGCTGCCATAAATACCTGCGAAGAAGGCATTAACAACGGGTTAAAAATACGAAAAACAGAAAGTTATACTCAAACGAATCATCTACCATGCAGTTTTAATTATTCCTGCCCTTTTTTTCCGCTCCGTAAAGGCTGTCCAGAAAGGCTACATGTAGCATAGACTTTAGTCTGTATCCGTATGATTATCAAGCACTTCAACGATCACAGACTAAAGTCTATGTTACTTTTTGGACAGCCTCTTGTGGATATTGGACCGGTTATATGTCCAAGAGGACGTGCCGCATAGTTTGCAGCCACTTATATCAGATGTCGCGCCTTTAATTCGAGGTATTTGTTAATCGTATTAACCGTTAGCTGTGCAGGTTCTGTAAGTACTGAATAGATCCCGTGCTGCGCCAACAGCCTGACAATCAGATCTTTTTCGTGCATGAATTTCTCGGCAGTCGTTTTCATGTAGACCTCTTCCAAGTTGCGCGGATTAAGCTGCAATAATTTGGAAAGCTCGGTATTCTTAAAAAGGACTACCACTACCAAATGTCGCTTGGCCAAGTTTTTCAGCCCGACTAACTGCCGTTCCAAAGCAGCCTGTGTTTCAAAATTGGTATAAATAATCAGCAAACTGCGCTGCCTGATATTTTGCAACAAGGTGGAAAAAAGTAGATCGTAGTCAGGCTCTTTGTAGGAAGTCTTTTGGCTGTAGAGTGCTTCTACAATTTTTTGCATCTGCGCCTGCTTGCGTTCGGCAGGCAACATTGTACCAATCCGATGATTGAACGTAATAAGTCCCGCTTTATCGCCTTTGAGCAAACTGATATTAGACATGACCAGAGACGCATTAATGGCATAATCCAATAGCGTCAGCCCTTCAAAAGGCATTTTCATTGCCCGTCCTTTGTCAATTACGTTGTATACGTGCTGCGAGCGCTCGTCCTGGAACTGATTGACCATCAACTGGTTGCGGCGGGCGGTAGCTTTCCAGTTCAGCGAACGGTAGTCGTCGCCGATAACATATTCGCGGATTTGCTCGAACTCCATATTTTGCCCGATCTTGCGGAGTCGCTTCAGTCCTGCCTCTTTCAGGCGGTCGGAAATGACCATGAGTTCGTACCTCCGCATTTGCAGAAAAGAAGGATAAACGGGTACGCTCCTGCCCTCTTCGAAGCGAAAGCGACGCGCCAGCAGCCCCATCGGTGAGCTGACAAATACATTCAACGCACCGAAACTGTAAGTTCCGCGTTTGGTAGGGCGCAGATAGTACTGTAGGTTGAGGCTTTGTCCCTTGTCTATGCTGCTGCGCAGTTGCAGGTTGCGTGCTTGAAACTGTTCGGGCGCTTCGTCCAGCAATTCGAGACTGATCTTGAAATCATAATTATTTTGTACCTCAATTTGTATCAGATTCTGCTCACCGTTGGAGAGTTTGTCCGCCATGATCCGGCGTGCAGTAAGTCCATCGGCTCGGGCGAAAAGCAGCGCAAAGTCCAGCAAGACAAGCATCAGCAGCACCCCTACCAATATGCGGGCAGGCAAAAACAACCATTCGATACTGAAAGCAACAGCCAAAAGAGCAATCAGGAGACCGCAGGCAAACAGCAAACGGTTTTGCAGGTAAGTAGCAGCAAGTTGGCGCATAGCTGGAATTATAGGAATAAAAATAGCAAAAAGCAATTATGCCAGGCGCATACCAATCACCATGATGTCATCAATTTGTTTTTGCATAGTCTGCTCTTTCCAGCTTTCTAATGTCTCTGTCATTATCTGTCTTTGTGTGCTCATCGGCAGGTTATGAATTTCAGCGAATAGCTCGCGCAGCCGACGGATGCCAAAGCGTTTGTTATCGGGGCCGCCAAACTGATCCTGGTAACCATCGGAAAACAGGTAGCAAGTCATTGGCTGCTCAAAAGAAAAATAGTGGTTGGTGAATACCGATTTGGCAGCCTCATCGCCACCAATGCTGATTAAATCACCTTTTATGTAGTTAAGACTGCCGTTTTGTATGAACAGTATCGGACTTTTTGCGCCTGCATAGATCAGTTCCTTTTTCTGCTTGTCAATGCGGATGATTGAAATATCCATACCGTCTCTGTTAGAGGTTTCGCGCTGCTTGAGCACTTTCTGCAAGGAGAGGCGAATTTCGGCAAGAATAGCATCGGGTGAGAGAATATTGCGCTCCACAACGGTTTGCTCCAGCAGGTTATTGCCGATCATGCTCATAAAAGCACCCGGCACACCGTGTCCTGTACAATCAGCGGCAGCAATAAAGAGGTAGCCGTTTTTCTCCTGTAACCAGTAAAAATCGCCACTTACAATATCGCGCGGCTGATAAAGTACAAAGTGTTCGGGAATCAGTCCTGCCAAAGCATCATTAAGCGGCAAAATAGCCTGCTGAATGCGCTGCGCATAACGGATCGAGTCTGTAATCATGCGATTTTTGTTTTCTAAATCGCTGTTTTGTACGGTAATAAAGTCGCGTTGTGCCAGAATTTCCTCCTGCTGCGACATCAGCTCCGCCTGCGCTATCTCGAGACTCTGATTTTTCTCATCTAATTGCTATAAAGTCTTCTTTAGTGCCAAGCTGTTGATAAAATTACTTTTCAGGATGTAGTAACGAAAGATAGAGATCGAAAAAGACACCAAACCAACTACGAAAAAGCCCGGAAACTCGCTGGAGATAAAAAATTGAGCAATGGCTTGTCGCAAAAAGCAACGAAGAAAATAATATTGATGAATATGATGTACGCAAAGTTGATAATGTACGCTAAGCGAGGTCAGTATATACCCATCTTTACAGGGCGGTAGGTCGGCTTGCGGCTCGCTGCACGACACTTCCGTTTGCATACTGCTCCTCGTCAGGCAGTCCGTTGGTGTTCACCGTCCCGACGGCAGAAAAGAAATCTGATTGAGTTCTTTTCGGCTGGCAGCAAGTAAGGGTCGCAGCGACATATCGTATCGTTTACCCAAAGTTAAACGAATTGCGGAAATCTTGCATGTGTGGAATAAAGTTGTTATCATTACACATACACGCATGTATATATGAAAATATGTCTAAATTTAGCTTGATCTTCCTGCTTGTGCTATCCCATACAGGGTTTGATTTAGCATTTGTTTACGGTCAGGAACGCACCAACTGGTGGACGCGCTTTTCTGTAAGCAAGCCAATTAATACGGTCTTTCATACCGAACTGGAAGCACAGCTCCGCTTGCAGAATAACCCGTTTGACTATTCGCAGCGCTATTTGGCAAATGAGCATCTGATGCACAGCATTCGGCTGTTTGCCTATTGGAAGCCATCCGAGCTGTTTTCTGTGGGTATCTCTCCGCTGGCATGGTTCACGTCGAGCCCCATTATTTGTACACCGGCCGATGCTGATATGCCTCGGCGGCACGAGTTTCGCCCTTCGGCGCTTGCCGAGTGGCAGCCTATATTGGCAGATCAGCTAACTTTAGCCATTCGCTCATGGATCGAATACAGGCATTTTACAGGTTTATACAATGACATGATGAGATTCAGACAGCGAATTGGCCTACGCTATCGTCTCGATTCAAAATGGCAATTTGTCTTGGCCGAAGAATTATTCATAAACACGTCTGGTGCAGAACAAAACCAACGCTATGATCATAACCGCCTGATTTTCAACTTAAATTACAAGCCCATGCCCGGCTGGCGCATAGAACTGGGCTATGTGTACATCAATCGGCTCATGCGCAAGCAGATGCGCCATATAGATGAGAACAACATCATCACACATTTTTATTATACTCTTCCTTCAGGAAAAACCAAGTCACACAAAAATTAATGACCATGAACAAGCACGAACGCAGAGATTTTCTCAAGCAACTGAGCGCCATTGGTATTGGCGGCGCAGCTTTTTCTACTTTGCCTTTTTCAGCGGAAGGCTCTGCTAAGCAGCAAGCAACAGACCTTGAAAATCAGAGTTTTACAATTAATTTACTGCAAACAACAGATGTTCATTGCCAACTACACGCACACGACGAACTATTCTGGGAAAACGGCAAGGCTGTCTTTAGAAAAACAGGCGGCTATGCGCACCTGGCGACCTATCTGAGCGAGTTCAGGAAAAAGCATCCGCATACTTTTCTAATTGATACGGGCGACATGTTTCAGGGCAGCGAACTTTCGGTAAAAACCAAAGGCAAAGCGCTCATACCTATACTCAATCGGCTTAACTATGATCTTTACCTGCCCGGCAACTGGGAGGTAGTTTACTACAAAAAAGCCATGCAACAACTGCTTGGTTCGCTAAACGCACCCAAAGTTTGCACCAATATGTACCACGATCTGGACGGTAAAAAAGGCGAGCTTATTTTCCAGCCTTACCACATCTGGCATGTGAAGGGCATCAAAATCGGATTTATTGGCTACACCGACCCGATGGTACCGCTTCGCCAATCGCCTAACTACAGCAAAGGCATTATTTACACCCAACCCGAAGAAAATATTGCCTACTATGTGGATGTATTGCGCAATCAGGAACAGTGCGCTTTTGTGATTTTGCTGTCTCATCTGGGTTTGTCGCAACAGATTCATTTAGCCAATCTGCCTGTTTGCGAGGGCGTAGACTATATTTTTGGCGGAGACACCCACGAACGTGTCCGCACACCAATTGTATGTAAGTATGCCAAAGTGGTCGAGCCGGGAGCATTCGGCTCTTTTGTGGGCAGGCTGGAGCTGACCGTAGAAAACGGCAAAGTTGTCAAAGACGAATACCAACTGGTAGAAATCAGCAGTTCGCGCTACAAAGCAGACAAGGAAATGGAAGCGCTCATTGCAGCAAACGAACAACCGTTTTTAGAGGATTTGAACACCATCATCGGCTACAGTACACTACCGCTGTATCGTTATTTTGTGATTGAAAATACAATTGACACCATGATTCTGGACGCGCTTCACTGGAAACTCAAGCAGGAATACAATGTAGATATTGTGCTTTCAAATGGGTTTCGCTTCTGTTCGCCCCGGGCTACCCCCGACAAAACGGGTAATATACCAATCAATAGCGCCTTTTTATATGAAATGCTGCCTGTAGATAGCGTAGTGCGTGTGGCGCAGGCAAGCGGCAAGCAAATCAGCGAGTGGTTGGAGAAAGAACTGAACAATGTATTCGCAAAAAATGCAGCCGAGCGTTTCGGCGGCTGGGTAATCAAATTTAAAGGTATGAAGATCACCTTCTTTGCGCATGGGGAAAAAGGGCAGCGCGTACAAAGTGTATTGATCAATGACGAACCGCTCGACCTCAATAAAACCTACACCCTGTGCGCCTGCGAGCGCGACGGCGACCCGGAAGATGTATTGTGCCGAATGAAGGGAGTCAAAAATACAAAAAACACACCTTTTACGCTGCACACAATCATGCGGGATTATCTGAAAGCAAACAGTCCCGTAACGCCTCGTCCTGCTGTTGCTGCCAAAGCCTTAGATGTTTCGCAAGAACTGCTTACACAGGTGCGCGGCGTAGATTACCAATTCCAGTAAACCTGCTTTTTAAGCAAGAAGAGGCTGTCCGAAAAGTAACATAGACTTTAGTCTGTGATCATTGAAATACTTGACAATCAGATGGTTATAGACTGAAGTCTGTGCTACATTTTCAATAGCGGTCTGACCCTTTGGGTCAGACCGCTGTGTTCATCTTCTTGGTTATGAAACGAGTACGTCCGATTAGTTCAGGAACTCGTCAAAGGTGATCTGTAGGTAGTAGATTGCCCCGACTGAAGGGTTACCCCAAGCCTGTGTATAGCTTTGGTTGAGCAGGTTGCTGCCGCCCAGCTTCACAATAGACTTGATAGAAGGTATTTTCAAGCTCACTTGCGCGTCTAATGTGCTGAACGCCGGCACAATGCTCTGTTGCGCGCCGCGAATCACAGGGCCTACAAAAGTGCCTTGCCATACAAACTCATCCTGCCAGCGGTAGTTTACGCTGAAGCTCAGGTTTTTAACTAAGTTGCGGTTAGAAAGCGACAAGTTGTAGCGGTAGAGAGGTGTGTTGAAAGCTGTTTCAAAACCGGCAGGCAGTTGATCAGTATTGAGCAATTCGTTGTAAGATACGTTACCACCGATAGCAAAGCCTTTAGGAAGTGCATAATCTAAGCCCAAAGCCCAACCATGGCTGTTCAGTTGCTCGGTGCTATTGACAGGGAAGCTGTACACGTTGCGAGTATCAGCGCTCAGGAGCGGCAACCGAGGAGCATCTGCAGCCAACGGTTGTCTGGATTGTACGACTACTGCACCACCATCAAAGTTGAGGAATGTGCTGCGGTAGTAATAAGCATCAATTGAGAGTTTGTTCTTAATCAAACTCTTGTAACCAACCTCGAATGAGCGCACGCGCTCAGGCTCGAACTCGCGGAATTGGAACTGCTCTAACAAGTTACGCGCCTCTCCTTCAGGAACACCTCTCTGCAGAGCAGCGCCATATGCCTGTACTGACTGCAATGTGAACACAGGGTTGTTAATCATGTTGTAGCGCTCGCGGAACAGCGGCAAACCTCCTAACAGACGTGCCTGAGGAGTCAATAAGTCAATGTACTGGTTCTGCGTAGTCGGGATGCGGAAACCGGTTTGGTAAGAGGCGCGGATGTTGTGGTCTTTGGCTACGGTCAATACAGCGGAGGCGCGCGGGTTTACCTGACCTCTGAAGTTTTCGTTTTTGTCATAGCGTACTGAACCGGTGAGTTTTAGTCTATCTTCAAAGAGTTTTTTAGAGGCTTGTACATAACCGCCAAACTCTCTGATATTGAACTCATTTCCATCGTCCTGAAGTGCAAAGAGCGTACCCTCAGAATTCAATGCATACACGCGGTAGTTAGCGCCGACGATAATTTCAGCAAATTTGATCTCATTAGAGAAGTTGTACATACCTTCCAAGTGGTACAGGCTGGTCTTGTCGGTAAAGCGAGCACCTACGCCTTGTGCATTACCGGGAATAGCACGGCTGCGCACAGCCTCTGATGCACGGTTGAACTCAGGTGTTCCGGGCAGGAAACGACCCTGATCGGCAATGCTGCGGGCTTGCTGATGGAAATTGTTGAAACCTGCTTGTGCTGCTGCTGCCGCCGCCGCCACTGCCTCTGCCGGGGTGCGACCTTGACCTAAAGCGCCTGCAAAAGTGGTAGCATAAGTAGTTAGGGCATTTTGACCGAATGCACCAAAATATTGAGGGAACCATGTTGTGCTTGGCTTCCATGCCTCGTTGATACCTGCACCTAACGTACCGACTGCATATGAATCGCCTGAGTTTTCGCGGGTTGTATAAGCACGCACATAGAAGTTAGACCCGCGCACTTCGGCTTTGTACTGCGACAAACTGAAGTTGCTCAGCGAGTAGCGGTCAGCGCCTGTGTAAACGGTAGTGCCTGCACCTATGTTTGCTTGCAAAATAGCTTCTACTTTGTCGTTCAGGCGATAGTGCAAAGCGCCGTTAAATTTCAAACTCTTGGTTGTATAATCTGCCAGATCGCGTTCGTTGTAGCCCGTGCGAGACACGAAAGTGTTAGGAATAATGGCTTGGAAAATTTGCTGAGGTGTCTGACCTGTTAACTGCGTCAGAGAAGCGCCGCCGATGCCCGGCAAACCGGCAGGATAACGGAAACCGGCAATGGCAGCAAGGAAAGGCGAAGTACCACCTGCGCCTGTGCCCGGCTGACCGTTGCCAAACAGAGAGGCAAAGAGGTTAACGTTTGTTTCGTCGCCGTAGGTGTTTACTCCATTATAGCCCGGATTGTTGGCGCGGTTGCCTGTGCTAACGTTGAAGCCATTTAGCAAGCTCTGGTCGCGCACATCTGATGCCTGCCAGTCGTCAGCTTGCAAGTAACCAACATTAATCTTAAATGCCAGTTTGTCGTTAATAGATTTTGCATAGCGAATTGCCGCATCAATCATACCTGTAGAACCCAGAGGCTCATCGGTAGTACCGGGCTTCAAACGGTTTCTTTCGTTCATCAGACCTGCACGCACATAAGCGCTCGCACCTTGATACTGGAACGGACTCTTAGAATTCATCAAGATGATACCATTGATTGCGTTGGGTCCGTAAAGGGCAGAAGCAGCGCCGGGCAACAGTTCCAGCGACTCCAGATCCAGCTCCGAAATACCCACAATATTACCTACCGGGAAATTCAAACCCGGCGCTTGGTTGTCCATACCGTCAATCATCTGTACTGTACGCACGTTACCGTTAGCATTGAAGCCACGCGTATTGAACGAACGAAAAGTCAAACTCTGTGTGCTCATTTCCACACCTTTCATATTTTGCAAAGCATCGTAGAAGTTAGCAGCGGGCGTTTCGCGAATCTGCATAATGTCCATGCGCTCTACCGTAACGGGCGACTTGAGTACGCTTTCCTCAACGCGGGATGCAGAAACGACTACTTCTTGCCCCATGATTGTCTGCTCACTCAATTCAATTTCGAGGTTCATACCATCAGAGGTAACCTCTACCTCTTTGCTCTGATAGCCTACAATAGATATTTGTAGTGTGAAAGGTGGCGGGCTGCTCACTTTCAACGAGAAATTACCTTTACTATCAGTAATTGTGCCTACTACCCGGTCTTTCACCTTGATGTTTACACCCGCGAGTGCATCCTTCGATCCTGCATCCGTTATCTTACCGGTTACAGTTGTCTGCGCCATTGCCTGTGCCGCCATTAATAATAGCAGCCCCAAGACAAAGCATACTTGTTTTGTAAGTTTTGCTAACATTTTCTTCACTGTTTTGAATGAGTAATGATTGGTTATCAGGTTGTATGTTCCAATTTTAAATCAATTTCTACAAACTAACAAAAGACAGGCAAATAATACTTTGTAATTTCGTCGCAATTATTGTAAACTATGTCTGTCTTTCTTGAGCGCGTTGCTAACAGTTTGCTAAATGATCATATCGCAGCGGAGGGCTGGGAGAAACTTGCTTCTTGGCATTTGGTGCTCCCTACGCGGCGTGCCTGCCTCTACATGAAGCAATACTTAGCACAAGTAGCCCCGCACTCGTTCCTTGCCCCTGAAATTTTGGCTGCTGATGACTTCGTGGCTCGCATTGCCGGACTGACCATTCTCGATCAGGTGTCGCTGCTTTTTTCGCTTTACGAAAGTTACCGCCTGTTCGATACAGACCCCAATCATAACCTTGACCGCTTTGCCCCACTCGGCGCTGCCCTACTGCGCGACTTTGATTTGATTGACAAAAATCTGGTCGTGGCTGAAGAACTGTTTGACTATGTAGAAGAAGCCAAAGCCATTGAACGCTGGGCAGAGGAGCTGGGGCAGGATGTTGCCTATGTGCAAGCCCGAATAGGCGACCAGAGTACAGTCAGTGCTTATTACCAGTTTTGGCAGTACCTCAAAAAAACTTATTTCCACTTTCGTAGCAAACTGCTCGACGAACGCAGCGCCTACTTGGGTATGGCTTACCGAATTGTTGCAGAAAATTCTAAACAAATCATTGATAAACAGCAACTTAAAAAAGTTTTTTTCATAGGCTTTAACCAGTTGGCAGCTGCGGAAACCGAAATTTTTCAACGCTTTAAAAAGGCAGGTATTGCAGAATTCTATTGGGATACCGACGAGTTTTACATTGCCAAACAACCGCCCCATGAGGCAGGGCTTTACTTGCGTCGCCACAAAAGCGAAGGACTCATCCCTACAGACTATCGCTGGGGTAACGCCTTGCTCAACGAACCTAAACAAATTGATATAATTTCAGTCAGCAATAAAGTTACACAGGCGAAACTCTGTGGCGACTTGCTGCACCGCGCCATACTGGAAAAAATTCGAGAAGCACCCTCAACAGCCGAAGGTATTACTACTTTCAAACAGGCTATTAATTATGTAGGCGTTTTACTACCCGATGAAAGTATGCTCCTGCCTATGCTGTATGCCCTGCCGACTGTTGCAGTTGGCGAGGCAGATTTGCCTGCCAAAGAGTATCTCAATATTACGATGGGGCTTTCGATGGAGAAAACTCCATTCTTCAGCCTGATTGATAACCTTTTTTCTATGCAGTCTAATTTTTCAACCGATGAAAACGGACAAAAATTAGTTTACTTCCGCGATATTTTCAAGCTACTTCGCCATCCGTACCTGCAATATTCTACACAATTTGCACAAGACTACGACAAGGTACAAGAACACCTGATCCATATTCAAAAGGAAAATCTGGTATATGTTCCGCTGCAAACCCTGCTGGAATGGGGCGAAGGGACGAGTTTTTATCACACTGTTTTCCGTTGGTGGGACAACCGCGCCGATCGCGCACTACAAGCGCTTTTCGACCTCTGCGAGGTGCTTTCACAGCTTTTCGATGGTGAAAATAATATTCTTGAAAGTGAATTTTTATTGCAGTTTTTTACCCTGCTCAAACGCATAGACAGTGTTTTAGGCGCATATAAGACGCAAATCAACGCCCGCACGCTACAGCAATTCTTGTATGAAACTATTCGCGGTGCGGTTGTGCCTTTTACGGGAGAGCCGCTTAGCCCCTTGCAACTCATGGGAATGCTGGAAAGCCGCACGCTGGATTTTGAACGCCTCATCATTCTTTCCTGCAACGAAGGTATCATGCCCAAAGGCAAGCAGTTTGGCTCGGTTATCCCCATGGATATTCGCAAGCGCTTCGGAATGCCTACGCACACCGAAAACGATGCTACTTACGCCTACACATTTTACCGTTTACTGCATCATGCCCGCCACGTAACGCTGGTATATGTAGATGCAGTTGGCGGCAGAGGTATCAACACATCCGAAAAAAGTCGCTACATTACCCAATTGGAGGCTGAACTTGCCAAATATCCAAACATTAGCCTCAATCAATACAGCGTGCAACTCAACCTGCCCGAAAAGGCAAGGCCTATGCTACAAGTTGAGAAAACGCCCGAAGTGCTGGCAATGGTGCGCGAATACTTGCAAAAAGGTATCCCCCCGTCTGCAATTAACCTGTACATAGACAACCCGTTGGCATTTTTCCAGCGGTATATCCTCGCGCTGGGCGAGCCTGAAGAAATGGAGGAAGAAATGATGGAGCATACTTTTGGCTCGATGGTGCATCAAACGCTGGAGAAACTATTCAAAGATTATGAACAAAAGACACTCAATTCCCAAACCATTCAGGCGCTTATCCAACAACCCGAAAAATTAGAACAGCTACTCAACGAGGCAATTACAGAAATAAAAGGCGGTATCATTACCGATAAAGGCAAAAACTACTTGCTCAAATACATTGCAGGTTGGTTAATTGAGCGGTTTCTTGAGAACGAAAAAGATATTGCCCCCTTCGAATTACTTGCGCAGGAAACCGACTTGCGCGTGCCGCTCACTGTTCGCGTGCCGGGAGAAAATACTGGACTGTCAATTTTACTCAAGGGAACTGCCGATCGTATTGATATTTGTAATGGAAAACTGCGCATTATAGATTATAAGACAGGAACTTTCAATAAAACAGACCTTAGCGCAGCCAATCTCGATGAACTGCTCACTAATCCCGACAAGAGTAAAGTAGTTCAACTACTGATCTATAAATATCTGCTGATCAGATATTTAGAAAACGGATCAGGAGGAAAAATACCTGCCGCTGCCGCACAATTTGCCGCTGATTTCAACATTATATCAGGATTTTACTTTTTCCGCAAACTCAACGAGGGTTTTCAGCCTTATACCCTGAAAGACGAGCCGCTAAATGTATCTGAATTCAATATTTACGTAGAAAATTTTATCCAAAAAATCATTTCTGAGATGCTGAATCCTGCAGTTCCATTTGCGGAGCGAAACATTGCAGCAAGCGAAGGGGATGGATAGCGGCTACGGGGCAGTCATGGATGATCGCATAATGCGCGCAGCCTCTGCCATGCCCTCCTCAACGCTCTTTACCACAAGATATGGTGTAGGCAGCGGCGAAACCAGTAGCACAGCATCAAATATGAAGCGCACCATCATATTAGGGATAACGAAAATCATACACCGCTGAAATTCGGCAATCAATTCTTTGTGCTGTTTGACCCAGTTGCCTTGTTTGATGCGAAGTTCGGAAGAGAGGTATTTTGACTTTGTCGCATCGAGAACAAAGCAAACGGGCTGCCTTCTGGTATAGAGTTCATATATTTGGTCAAGATATCTGTCAAACTCTTCGACAGTGGGTTCGTTTTCATTGAAAGTAATCAGCACTATAGGCCATTTGCTTTCGTCAATAGTTACATAGTCCATAACTATTTTTCGCTTGGTTTACCAATGAAAGATAGTTATTTTTCTGCAAAAATAAAAATGATGTAAGCGTTACTTAAACCTTCGCATCAATTTGTTAGAGAAAATGAATTCGTCTAACTCTTTTACTCCTGAGTGAAAAATAGTTTCGTTGTTGCCCTCCCAGAGTTTGGCGCCGCGATACATAAAAATGATATGTTCACCGATTTCCATCATCGAGTTTACGTCGTGCGAAACAATAACGGTTGTGATGTTATATTCGGTAGTTATTTCATGGATCAGGTTATCTATCATGATGGAAGTTAGCGGATCAAGTCCTGAATTTGGCTCGTCGCAAAACAAATACTTGGTTTGCAAGGCTATTGCACGGGCGATACCCACGCGCTTTTTCATTCCGCCGCTTAGCTCGGAAGGCATTTTTTTATTGGCGTTCTCAAGGCCAACCCGCTTTAGGCAGAAGTTTACGCGATCCTCTTTTTCATCGGGCAACATGTCGGAGAGCATATCAAGCGGAAAACGCACATTTTCTTCCACAGTTTTAGAGTCAAACAAAGCAGCACTCTGAAACAGCATCCCAATTTCTCGGCGCAGCAACTTTTTCTCTTCGCGTGTAGCGTTGTGAAAATCACGTCCGCTAAACAAAACATGTCCTGAATCGGGTATTACCAGCCCGACGATATTTTTTAGCAGGACACTCTTGCCTGTACCGCTGCCGCCGATAATCATATTGGTAACACCGGGGTAGAAAACCGCGCTTACGTCGAACAAGACCTGCTTGTTGCCAAATGATTTATTGATATTTTTTACTTCAATCACAACTTAGGCAGATTAAACTAAACTTAGGCAGATTAAACTAAAAGTTCTGCCAGCAGGTAGTCTGCCAGCAATAAGGCGATACAACTATTAGTAACTGCTTTCGTACTGGATATGCCCACCTCAAGTGCGCCACCTTGTGTGTAATATCCCTGATAGGCAGAAATAGTGGTAATCAAAAATGCAAATACAAATGATTTAATTAGCGCAAAAGTTACATTAAATTCTATAAAATCGGCACGAATACCGTAAATATATTCATCAGGAGTAATTAGCCCACCAATCGTTCCGGCGAGATAACCACCCAGAATTGCTAAAAAGCCTGCCAAAATAACCAGCAGGGGATACATCGTGATGCCCGCAATTATTTTAGGCAGGACGAGGAACGAAGTGGAATTAATCCCCATAACCTCCAGTGCATCTATCTGTTCGGTAATACGCATGGTGCCGAGTTGCCCGGCAATGTTAGACCCCACTTTTCCGGCAAATACAATGGCAGTAACTGTCGGGGCAAGTTCGAGGATGGTCATGTCGCGCACAATCAAACCGATAATATACACCGGGATCAAAGGGCTTACTAAGTTGTAGGCAGTCTGAACCGCCGTTACCGCACCAATGAAAGTAGAAGTGATAACCACAATTGTCAGCGAGTCTATACCAATAAGCATACACTCATCAATGTATAGTTTCCAATATACTCTCAGCGGCTCGCGGTTGGTAAAGGCCCGCCAGAGGAAGGTCAGGTAGGCACCTATACTTTCTAATGGATTATACTTCGGCATGGAGCCATGATTTTTTAGCAAGTAATTCTTCCCGTGTTTCTACCGCATCCGGATCGGGAACGCAGCAATCTACAGGACAAACGGCGGCACACTGTGGTTCTTCGTGAAAGCCTACGCACTCGGTGCATTTATCAGTAACGATGTAATAAAATTCATCAGAAAGGGGCTTTTGAGGTTCATGCCCGTCTACTACCACACCGCCCTCTAATTCTACCATTGTCAGTTCTGTACCAGCTGCCCAAGTCCACTCTACTCCGCCTTCGTAAATAGCGGTATTGGGACACTCGGGTTCACATGCACCACAATTGATGCACTCGTCAGTTATCATAATAGCCATAGCAGGAGAATTTTAAAAGTTAAGCAAGTTGATTACACAAAGTTAAGCAGGGCTGTGAAGCTATGCAAATAAGAGTGGGCAAGGGATCTATCATTTACTTCATCGTACCCAAAAGAACGATCTTGCCTTTTTCGCCATAGCGGCTTTCTAATACCTCGCCATAAGTAAGTGCTGCACGTTGGGAATTGAAAGGACCCAAAATCAGATGATAGACTGTTTTCCCACTCTGTTCTCCAATGTGTACGATGATATTGCGGTGATGCCTTTGCTGCAACCTTTCCATCTCTTTGAACACCTGCTCGTAATCCTGATAAACACCTACTTGCCAGCCATATCCGCTGGAAGGCTGCTTTTCTATGTAAACTTTGTATAAGCCTTTACCCGTTGGTTGCAAACGCCCCGACATGGGCGGATCGTCGTTCCGGTAAAGGTACTCCCCTGTTGGCTCGCCGCGCAGATTTACATTTCGCTTCAGCAGTGCCAGCAATTCCTCAGGCTTCAGATAGCCGTCCATTCGTTCTACTACTTTTCCCTGTGGGGTAAACACGAGGATCATCGGATAGAAATAAACATTGTAAAAAGTAGCAAGTTTTTTGCCTTCCGATACCTGCGACTCACCATCTACGGTGTAGGAAAGATAATGTTCATCGGCATAGGCAATCAGGTTTTTATCATAGAATCCTTCTTGCATAATTTTTCGACAAGGCATACACCAATTGGTGTAAAAAAACACGAAATATGGCTTATTTTGTTTGCGAGCTTTTGCTTGTAATGCCGTATAGGATCCTTGAAAATGTTGCAAGGGCTGCGCACATATCCAACCTGCGATGAGCAAAAACATCAACAGAAAAAAAATAACCTTTTTTTGTTTGTGCATGGCTTCAGCTTTTTTTAATTGCTACCAAAGTTGATTCCAAAAAAACAGAGATGTTATCGCATACTTATACATTTCCGTAAATATCTGCGTAAACTCGTTCCGCGATATGAAAGCCTCTGTACTGTGCTGCAATATGGCGAATTTTAGCTCGTAAAGCTACACGATCGCCCTGTAATAACCTGTCAATTTTTATGACTGCTTCTCGGTAGGCAGTTGTGTTCAGTGCAGGAAGCACTGCACCAATATCATAACGGGCAATAATATCGGCATCATCGCCAATGCCTGCGGGTATGACAACAGGCAAGCCCAAAGCCCAGTATTCACCGTCTTTCACGGGCGAACAGTAACGCTTGGTTGGCACAGGTTTAACGGGTGTAATGCCAAAATCTGCAAGCCCCATGAGGTCAGGCACAAGGTGATGCGGCGCAAAAAGCGAGGTAATAATGCTGCTGTCCAGATTGCTTTCTGCTGCCATGTGCTCAATCTCATCTCTGGTATGGGAGGTCAGCAGTAGTATGCGAAAACGATCGCCCCAATGCTCATGAGCAACCTTGAAAAAGTCGAATACTTCTTTTTTCAGATAGATTCCGCCTAATTTACCTGCGTACACGCCAACAATTTTATCCGTAAAACCATAATTGGCAAGCAAGTCAGCTTTCTTGATATGTGCTTCAGAGAACTGATCGAGGTTGGTACAGTTTGGGCGGACACAAAAATGTGAAAAAGTAGCGCCGTATTTATCTAAGGCATAGTTGCGCATACCTTCCGTATTAGAAAGCACATAGGATGCCCTATGCGACTGTAGTTTTTCTAACCAAAATAACAATCGAAACCGCAAACTGTTGCGCTGCCAATCGTTATTTTCAACGGAAGCCTCTGCATGTGGCTCGTAGCAATCCATTACTAAAGTAGCCCCGGTCAGCACCGACAGCAAGTAAGCAGACATACCGGCAGGAGTACAAAAAGCGTGTATGTATCGAACGCGGTTCAGCCATGCATCTGCCAATAGACGTATAACAATACGAATCCAGTTTAGGTAAGAGCGAAAACCATAGCTGAAATACGGATAGCTACGATGGATGATATTCCATTGCCTAAGTTCGTTCTGTATTTCTTTATGCTCTTTTGCGGTGATGGCAAATCTTTTCTGTTCTAAGGTTAGCAGAAATATCTTGCTGCCTGCAGGTAAATTTTTATGTATAATTTTCAGATATGGCAAAGTGCAATTCTGCACTAAGGCATCTTTATATGACCAGAAAGTGGTAACAATAACATGAGTAGGCTTTTGCTTGATTGATGCGGGCATTTAAAAACTTCTCTCTGTAACCTCTCGCAAATTTCGGACATTATGCTTGCAAAATGAAAGATTTCGCTGAGCAATATTACCATCAGATCCATCAACTCGGAAACGCTAATAGGTCATGCCTTCTATCATTCTTTATCACTCCTGCCGTTCAACAAAAAAGACCTGATGGCTTCGCAAGGAGCTATCAGGTCTTTTTTGCAAATAGCGACATTTGTAAGATCTTAGCAACCACAATTATACGCTGTCGAGGTCTTGCAACCGCCGACAGCGTATAGCTTTACTCTTTCACCAACTTCTCCGTCCAGACTTTGCCGTCTGTCTGACGGATTTGCAACAGGTAAACGCCTCTGTTCATGTGGCTGATGTCAACGGTTTCATTGAACTGACGACCGCTGATGGTCTGGCGGCTGATGATGCGTCCTTGCATGTCGCTGATCACTACTTCAGCTGCACCGTCCACTGCTTGTCTGCCTTGCAAGGTGTAAACGCCTTTGCTTGGGTTCGGATACACGCGGAAGCCGCTTCTGCCTTCGGGTTCATTGACCGCTGACGCTGCCGCTTCTACCCTGCCGTTCTCTGAGATGAACACGCTTGACATGAACGTACAGCTACCTGCTTGCACCGTTACCTGATACCAACCCGGCTGCGTGGCTTCGATGGTTTGCGTATTGCCTACCGGCTGACCATCCCGTGTCCAGCTATTGCCTGTAGCAATTGTAGAGGTCAGCGTTCTTCTGCCTTGTGCCGATAAGCCCTGCATGATACCCAGTATTTGGTTGGTGGCTACCAACTGGAAGCTCGCTGCTGATGGCGTACCGATAATCACACCTTCGGCGCTTACCACATCAATGCGCACCCGATATGTTCCCAAAGGCAAGTTGTGCGTCTGATAGCTTATCAACGTGTTGGCATTTTCAGGGCGGGCATCTACAAAGCCTTCCCCGCCGGTGAAGTTGCCCTGATTATCTGATACAATCAAACGAAGCGCGGCATCTGTGCCAAAGTCGCCTGTAATCTGCGCGCGAATCGCGCTGCCCTGACACAATGCCCCTGTGGACAACAGCACGGTTTGCGCACCTTCGGGCAAGAGTCGGAAACTGCGACGCACCGGCTCGGCTGGGGCAAACACCTCGTTGCCCCCTTGCGTAGCTTCAACGGTGATGCGCGTTATTTGGCGCGGACGGCTTGTGATCACCACATTGCCCCCTTCAATTCTTGCGAATGCCTGACCTTCGACGATGGCAAAACTCACCGGCAATCCTGAACTTGCAACAGCGGCAAGCGCAAAGCCGTTTTGCAGGTTGCCTGACGGCAGGTTAAACGCAATAGTTTGCGGCAACAGCGCGCGAACGGGTTCTACACCTTCTATGCTGCGGCGCACAGGCGCGGCTGCCAACCATGCCTCATTGCCCGCTTGGGTAGCTTCCACCACAATTTCACCCGCGCCGGTGATGACCAACACGTTGTTTTCAATCCGTCCGTTGCCCGATACGACAGTCAGCGTTACAGGTAAGCCCGAAGAAGCAAACGCCCTCAAAGGCAGGCGCACGCCCACGTCGGCGCGAGGAACAGGCAAGGCGTTAAAGGTGATGGTTTGTCCCACCGGCAGCACGCGGAAACTGCGCTGCACAGGGGCAGGGGCTACATAATCAGGCGTGCCGTCGCGGTTTACATCCAAAGAAGCAGCATTGACAGTAGCTTCCACAGTTACCGTTCCTGCTTGACGCGGCATGGGGCGAACGAGTCCTGCGGCTACGTCGGCAGGGCCGCTGATGACGCGGAAGTTTACACCGCCGCAGGGAGAAGTAGCAACCAATCGCTGACCGGCTGTATTCCATGCCACATCGCTCAAAGCGGCAAAGTCAATCTCATCGCAAGCGGCGGGGGCTACCGTGAAGCACACTTGCGCGCGGCTGTTCGTTCCCGATTCGCCAAAGAAGGTGAAGCAAACCGTGCCTGCGCCTGTGATGCGGTAGCCGCGGAATTGTCCGCGCTCAAATACGGGAATTGCTGGACCTGAAACGCTGCGCAGCGCCAAGTTGCCGTTTTGTAACTGCATCTGTGGATTAATCAAACCTGCGTTCGGGTTGAACGTCGTGTTGGGCAACACAGGCAGCGTGCTAAGATTCAGAGCGGACGGCGGCGGCAAGATAGGCACTGGGAGAGGCATGATTGTCAACGTGCCATCTACGAAGGCAAAATCGTAATTGGCAGAAGCCAAAGTGCCTGCTGCAATCGTGATCGGATAAGTGCCTACAGGGCTGCCGTTTGTTGCCACAGTAGCTAAAACAGGCGCGCCGGTAATGCCCGAAGTTGCCAGCGTTTGCCCAAACTGCAAACCACTTACCGTAAAAGTCAGCGTAGGAATCGGCTGATTGACAAACGCGGTTCTGTTATTGGCTGTAAACGTTGCTGTCGCCTTATTTACCGTGCCTGTGAGGTTAATGACAAATGCAGGTTCATTAGTAGCATTGCTATTGATGGTCAGCGTGCCGTTAGCTGCGCCAACCGCATTTGCTAACAACCGCACGTTAAGGTTAGCCGAGCCTCCGGCGGGAATGTTGATAGGTAGGGTAGCGCCAATGACGCTAAATTGTCCTGTGGTAGGCAGCGAGGTAATGCTCAGTGTTCCGTTGCAGGTGTTATTTATCGTCAGGGTCAGGTCTATCGGCGTTCCGTAGGTGGTAGCGCCCATGTTAATCGCATCGCCCGAAGCGAGCGTCGTCGCGCCGTTCAATACCGCTATGCGCGCCGGCGTAGTAACCGCTATCACGTTAGCGCTTACCGTATTGCCCGTCGTGCAATTATTGGCATCTGAAACAGATACGAGCGAATAGTTGCCGGCTGAGTTTACGGTAATTACGTAAGGTGAGGTTGTAATGTTGGTTACCGTTGTGTTGGTCGTACCGTTGGTATAGGTCAGCGTCCATGGCGCGCGCCCCGTCAAGGCTACGTTGAGACTGGCGGTTTGTCCATCGCAAAGTTCAAAAGAGGTAGATGAAGCGGACAAGGTAGCCGTCGCAGGACCGGGAATGGCTTGCACGGGGGTACGCGGCGTAGTGGCGCAACCAATAGCCGAAACCTGAATGTTGTGCAGGTAATAGTAAAACCCTGTGGAAGGCGTTTGATTAGTGCCGGTAAAGGAAATAACGCCGGGTATGGTATAAGGATAGCTCAACCCTATGCCCGTATTGTTGCGATA